>DYSI01000012.1 GCA_020718275.1 Draconibacterium orientale | reverse complement strand
AGTAGGAATAATGGTTTCAGAAGATTTTACCATTAATTTTGTCCATTAAGCCTATTTCTTTATTGAAGAATTAGAAAATACAAATAAAGGAAAATGAGTAAGATAGCTACAGAAAATACATTTGAAACTGCAATTGTCCAATCATTGATTGATAATGGCGGTTATTCAGCAGGGAATGCTCCCGATTACAGTCTTGAATTTGGAGTACGTTTTAAACGTATCTCCTCATCAAACCACCTCTCCAAATTAATTTAAGCAGATTTACGAAAGAATAAATCTATTCGGTATCCATATTCTACTCAAACATTGCCAGCCATTCATCCGAATCAATTTGATTGGCATCAAAAGCGCCAAATTCAGTGATATAGCCACTGATTAAACGGGCGGGAGTAACATCAAATCCAAAATTGAGGGCTGGAGTAGCTTCGGGAGCAATTCTAAAAGTAAACTCTTCACCCTCTTTAATCCCTTGCATATAAAGGACTTCATCGGCATGTCGTGCTTCGATAGGAATTTGACTTAAGCCATCTGAAATGGAAGCGTCAAAAGTGGAGGAAGGAAAGGCGACATAAAAAGGAATTTTATTGTCAAAGGCCGCTAAAGCCTTCAAATAAGTGCCGATTTTATTGGCGACATCGCCCTTGCGACTCACGCGATCGGCGCCCACAATCACCAAATCAATCATCTCCTTTTGCATTAAATGCCCACCGGCATTGTCAACAATAAGGGTATGCGGAACGCCTTGCATGGCCAATTCCCATGCCGTCAATCGGGCGCCTTGGTTTCGGGGGCGGGTTTCGTCCACATAAACATGAACAGGATATCCATGATTAAAAAACTCATAAACCGGCGCCAAAGCAGAACCATAATCCACAAAAGCTAACCAACCCGCATTGCAATGGGTCAAAACATTGATAGTTTGTCCATTTTTCTTTTTAGAAAGCGTCCTTAAAATTTCAGCGCCGTGCAGCCCAATACTTTTACAAGCATCAATATCTTGCTGGCTAAGCATCTGTGCCAAGCGCTGAGACTCCTCCAAGCGGTGATTAGCATCTACTCTTTGCAAATGATCTAGCATTTTATCAACCGCATTTTGCAAATTAATCGCCGTGGGTCGGGTATTCATTAGCTCTTCTGCCCGCAATTGCAGCTGATCCCAATCTGTAGATTCTTTACAGGCCAAATAAATACCCCAAGCAGCAGCCACGCCTATCAAGCCGGCGCCACG
This sequence comes from Draconibacterium orientale, assembly GCA_020718275.1. Classification (GTDB taxonomy): domain Bacteria; phylum Bacteroidota; class Bacteroidia; order Bacteroidales; family UBA1556; genus UBA6267. Next base: position 37,312 of record DYSI01000012.1, on the reverse strand, counting down.
CAAATGCATTTCTGAAATTGCAAGACACATTTCGGCGCTTGAATGTATGGTTTCAATCACCAAGCGAAAAGGTAAAAAACGCTGGTCGATAATCTTAATTACTTGATTAGATTCATCTAGCCAAATAGTTGTAAAATGTTCATCCTTAATTAACATCCTTTGTAATATTTAAAAGCGAAACTAATTAAAATAAGTAGAAATTTGCCACTAATAAACGTTTTGATATGACCCAAGCATTAAATACTTACAGTCGCAAAGAAGAAATAATCAATGTAATATCGCATGGTACTGGCGCTTTGCTAAGTATCCCAGCCTTTATTTTATTGATATTAAAAGCTTTAAACCTCAATTCATCCTTAGCCATCTTCAGTTTATTAATCTATGGGATAAGCTTGATGTTGCTCTATTTTTCATCTACTTTATATCATGCCGTTCAAAAGCCCAGGTGGCGAAATCTATTAAATGTGTGGGATCATCTATCCATCTATTTATTAATTGCAGGTACTTACACTCCTTTTACTTTATTGGTACTTCCACCAAAATGGGGCATAAGCATTTTCGCTATTGTATGGATTTTTGCGCTAGTTGGCATTATCAATAAGATTTATTTCTTTGGAAAATACATGATTTTGTCTGCAATTGCATATGTCGTGATGGGATGGATTATCGTAATTGCCATTATGCCCTTAATCCATGGTCTCGGTATGGGCGGTGCATTATGGCTCTTCGGTGGTGGTATTTCATATACTTTAGGAGCGGTAATTTTCTTATTTGATCAAAAAATCCCGTTCAATCATGCCATTTTCCATGGCTTGGTCTTGGTGGGAAGCATCACCCATTTTATAGCCGTTTATTTTTATATTTAAAGGGCTTTTATCTACTAACAATAATATATCATTAAAACAAAAGGCTGCTTTCAAAATAAATTATTCAACTTTTGCAAGTAATATAAAAGTTAGTACAATAGTCTTTTAGAAAAAATTAAAGTATTCTGAATATTGATATTCAAGTGTTTATCTTTGTTGGAGCTTTTTTTGTGTTTTGTGTTCTTTGTGACTTTTTTGAGAAACTCCGTGTAATAGCATTTTTTCTATACCACAAAAAGCACAAAGAATCCACAAAAATCACAAAGACAAATATTAAAGTACTTTATATTAATTTTTTTACAACCTATTTTTTACTTGCGAAACTTGAGATAAATTAAAAAACAAGCTTTTTTTACTTTATCATTGCTTAAAATAAAATTTTGTTAATTTTAATTTAACATTTGGAATTTGTAAGATATTCATATATCTTTGACAAGCAATAATAGAACAAATCAATCGTATAACTACCTAAAAGCAAAATATTATGAGCGACAACACCTTAGAAAAAACAGAGCGGCTTGAAGTGTTTTCATCAGCAAGCAACTTGATGGCTCAAACACTTGACAAAAAATACCTAAAATCATTAAGTGAACTCTCCCACCAAAACATGACCTCAGGATTTCATGCCATTGACAAGATAACTAAAGGTTATCATTTAGGTGAATTAGTTACCATCGCCGTTAGACCAGGAATTGGCAAAACCTCCTTTTTACTATCAATGCTTAACAATATTGGCTTGTGCGAGTCGCATAGTTGTGGGATTTTCTCCCTTGAACGTACTTCCAAGCAAATGATGAAACGCTTAATACAAAGCACCACTGGAATAGCCGTTGATAAAATCAATTCAGGACATTTGAACGATATCGAATGTAATCACGTGCGATCAGTGGTCAATAGCATTGCCAATGCTAAGTTATTATTTGATGACACCGCCGGAATTAGCACCGACACTTTAAAAGAAAAAGCGAAGAAAATGCTAGAATTAGGTGCTGAAATCATCATCGTGGATTACCTCGAAATGCTCCACAGCAATAATACTGCAAGCAATTGCGAAGAAGAAGATTTATGCAATGTAATGATTGATTTGCACCAAATTGCAAAAGAGTTGCAGATTCCTGTCATTGTTTTTTCGCAATTAAAGAAGCCCGTTATTTATAAAACAAAATATAAATATACCCCAGATTATATTAATGATAATACCGATACCCTAATATTTTTGAATCGTCCGAGCTACTATCATATCAATCAGATTGATAAAATAGCGGAAGATGTGGCAGAAATAACCATTGCCAAAAATATCAACATCGGTGAAATGCAAATCGTTAACCTTCGCATCATCGAAAGTTTGGGTCAATTCAAAGACTTAAACTAAGTTCAACAATAAATATCTTACAAAGGGCTGATATAATTTTATTAGCCCTTTTTCATTATTTTTATATGAGTATAATACGTGAACAAGCGGTAAAGCAAGCCAATGTGATTCAGATTGCCCAGCAAATGATGATTGCTGCTCGCACTGCGCCTAAGGCCAAAGGAAAAGACAGTTTAGAAATGATGGTAGTCAGTGGAGACGACCTTCAACAATTAGCCGAAATACTCCATCGCATGGGCGACGAAAATCAAACCCCTTTTTACCATCGTGATGCCGATAATCTACTCGAATCAGAAGCGCTTTTTGTGATAGGCACTCGCATTAACCCATTAGGATTAAATGAGATATGTCAACTTTGCGGTTTTGAAAACTGTGCCGCAAAAGAAGAATTTCCCAATACTCCCTGCGTTTTCAATGTTGCCGATTTGAATATAGCCTTAGGATCAGCCCTTAGCTTAGCTGCTGATTTTAAAGTAGATAATCGGGTAATGTTCAGCCTAGGAAAAGCAGTGATCCGCGCAAATATCTTTGAGTCAGCGGTGAAAATAGCCTTCGGCATTCCCTTAAGCGTAAGTTCTAAGAATCCATTTTTTGACCGACCTTTGCAAAACAAATAAATCATCTTATGTCCACCAAAATTTTCATTATCAACGGGCCTAATCTCAACTTAATAGGGACAAGAGAACCCGATATTTACGGAAATAATTCCTTTGATCAGTATTTTATAGCCTTGCAAAAGCAATTTCCAATGGTAGAACTTGGCTATTTCCAAAGTAATATTGAAGGAGAAATCATTGATAAGATTCAAGAAATAGGATTTACTGTAGATGGAATTATCATAAATGCAGGAGGTTACACACATACTTCCATCGCCATAGCTGATGCCATAAAAGCTATCACTAGCCCCACTGTTGAAGTGCATATCTCGAATATCGATGCAAGGGAAAATTTTCGTCGCATCAGCATGATTGGCCCAGTATGCAAAGGCAGCATTAGTGGATTTGGACTTCACTCCTACTTTTTAGCCATTACCTCATTTTTATAATACAATATTTCATGGAAAATTTTCAATATCAAAGCGAGCAATTCGCCGATATCCGCATTTTACGCTTTCGTGTTCCAGGATTTGAGCAGCTCAGTTTAAAACATAAAAAGCAACTATTTTATTTGCAGGAAGCTGCCTTATGGGGACGTGATATCATTTATGATCAAAACTACAAACACAATATTCAGATTCGTAAGTTCTTAGAACATATCTATCGTCACTTTAATGGAGATAGACTAAGCGCTGATTTCACAAATTTCACCATTTACCTCAAACGGATTTGGTTTAGTAACGGTATTCATCACCACAATTCGATGGACAAATTTTACCCGCAATTCGACCAAAAATATTTTAAATTGCTTGTTCAGCAAACTTCCGATTGGGATAATATTATTCAACAAGACCAAACATTGAGTCGGATATCCCAAAGAATCGAAACAAGAATATTCGACCAAACTACTGATGCAAAAAGAGTTAGTCTAGAAAACGGGATAGATATGATCCATCATTCTGCCAATAATTATTACGAAGGTGTCAGCCAATCGGAAGTGGAAGCCTATTATGCTGCCCTTGTTGACCCGAGTGATCCGAGGCCTCCCTCCTACGGACTAAACAGTAAATTGATAAAGCAAGATGGAAAATTAGTAGAGTTAGTGTGGAAAATTGGTGGGATGTATTCGCCCATGATTGAGCAAATGGTAGCATCCTTGGAAATAGCTAAATACCTGTGCGATACTGAATTGCAGCAACAGGCTTTTGAAAAATTAATTGATTTCTACCGAAGCGGCGATTTACGAAAATTTGATGAATACAGTATACTGTGGCTGCAAGATTATAAGTCAACCGTAGATGCAGTGCATGGTTTTATTGAAGTATATGGCGACCCAATGGGTAAAAAGGCGAGCTACGAAAGTGTGGTATCCATCCGTGATGAGGAAGCCAGCAAGCGAGCTGAGATTATCTCCAACAATGCACAATGGTTTGAAAATCATAGTAGTACAGCAAAAGAATTTAAAAAAGACAAAGTGGAAGGCGTCAGTGCAAAAGCCATTTTTGCCGTAGTAGAAGCAGGTGATTGTAGTCCAGCCACGCCAATCGGCATCAATTTACCCAATGCAGAATGGATTCGCGAACAGTTTGGTTCTAAATCGGTGAGCATCAGCAATATTTTGGAAGCTTATGATGAAGCTTCAAAAGGAAATGGTGCGCTCGAAGAATTTGCCTACAACGAGCGCGAAGTGCTGCTTTCGCGTAAATGGAGTAATCAAGCTTCGGCTTTACACGTTGATTTACATGAGATTATAGGGCATGGCTCAGGCAAATTGTTAACTGGAGTTGCGGATCCTTCCGATACCTTAAAGAATTACGCCAGCACATTGGAAGAAGCTCGTGCTGATTTAGTTGCACTTTATTTTGCCATTGATCCAAAATTAGTAGAATTGGGACTTCAAGATTCGATAGAAGTAGGATTTGCAGAATATATCAGCTATATCCGCGGTGGACTGATGACCCAATTGGTAAGAGTTGAGTTGGGAAAAAATTTGGAAGAATCGCATATGCGAAACCGTCAAATCATTGCCTCTTGGGCTTATGAAAAGGGAAAAGCAGAAAATATTATCGAGCGAATAGACCAAGATGGCAAAACATATTTCGTTGTGAATGATTATTCTAAACTCAGAAATCTATTCGGAAAACTACTGGCAGAAGTGCAACGCATCAAATCAGAAGGAGACTATAAAGCGGGCAAAAACCTAGTGGAAAATTACGGAGTACAAATTGACTACCAACTCCACCAACAGATATTACAAAGATGGGAAAAGCTAAAAATTGCTCCCTATGCAGGTTTTATTAATCCGCAACTAACTCCAATTTTCCAAGCTGGCGAAATGGTAGATGTGCAAATAGACTATCCTATGGATTTTACCACCCAAATGTTGCATTACAGCCAGCATTATTCTATTAGCAAACCTCTTATTTTGGAATAGATTTATCGAATTTGGTTTGGTCTACCCTACGCTAAAGATATCAATTATAGATTTGATAATTAGTTTATTGATTGAGAATAGTATTAAAATCCACCTCGATTGGGGCGTTCTTTTCGAAATCGAACAAAGTATTTTTTCTCAATTGAAAATAAGCTTCCCAATAAGTTTGTAAAGCGCTCAAATAAGCGAGTCTGGCTCGGTCATTTGACTCCTGAGCAATATTCAAATCAGTAACCGTTATTTTACCAAGATAATAGCGTTGCTTGGTTATTTCGTAACTTTTCTGGGCAATGGTATCGCTTTTGGCTGCTATAAACAATTGATTCTGTTGCATATTAAATTTGGCCACTTGCAAATAAACTTTCTGAGCAAAATCAATACGAGCTTGCTCAACATTGCTTTTGACAATTTCGAGATTGCTTTGTGCTACTTGCAACTGACCTTTTCTCAAACCCCAATCATAAAGCGGAACTTGAATGCCAAGATTTACATTTTGCTGATCGCTAGGGTCGTTATAGGCTTGCTGGTAATTTGGCGCATTTTGAGTTAAACCAAATACCGCGTACAGATTAGCATTGAAACCGTTTTCCTTTGAAGCTTTGTCGAGATTAGCATTCGCTTGAAGTAATTGTGTCTCGAATTGGAGGGTTTGGGCACTATTTTTAAGAGCGTATTGAAGCGCAATTTCCTTGTCAACGATGATATAAGCCAGTGGCTGAGGATTTTGCAACACAATCTGTGCATCTTGACTAATGCGCAAGAAGGACTTAAAACGGAACACAGCATTCTCATAATTCAGCTGAGCCATTTCGAGTGACGATTTTGATTGCAAATAATTCAATTCCAACTGAAGCAAGTCGTTTTCCTCAATTTTTCCAAGTTGATATCTCCCCTTGGCCATTTGCAAAAGGGTATCATAATTTAGCACATTTATCTGGTTTATTTGAAGTTCTAGCTGGGATTTCATTAAACCGAAAAAATAATTAATGCCTGTAATAGCCACTTGTTCAACGGTTTCAACATACACCCTTTGCGATTCTTGATATTTTATGGGTTCAATCTGTTTGCTCCATTTATAAGGGTTGTAATTGAAAAGCGGCTGCGAAATACCAAAGCTAATGGGCGTTGACAAATAATTTTTGGTAGTCAATGAATCGTAAATATTATCCACTCTTTGCAATCCACTTGACAAGAACAAGCTCCCGCCTGTAAATCCTAGCGTCTTTGTCATTTCCAAATTTCCCGAAAAGGAAATAAACTGCTGATTTACATAAGATTGCGAACCATCAGAATTGATATAGCCAGTAAAAGATCTGTTGAAATTTGGCAAAGTGCCATTGAAATTAATTTGAGGCAAGAGTCCTCTTTTGAAAGTCCGATATGACCAATAATCGCTAATGAGTGCATATTTTGCCACCAATGCATCGGGCGAATTTTGCTGAGACAGAGTAATCACCTGATCGAGACTATAAGACTGAAGCTGCGCCTTTAGTGATCTATTTATGAAAAAAAATGCTGAAAACAGAAGCAGAATGCGTATCATTTTAAACATATATTTTAGATTTATTCGTGACGGAGTGCAACTATAATATCTTCTTTAGCAGCTCTTTGAGCAGGCATATAACCAAAAACAATCCCTACAGCTGCCGAAACGAGGAAAGAAATTACCACTGAAAACCAAGTAACAATAGTTGGAATATCAGTCATTTTAGAAATACCATAAGCCAAAATTAGGCCTAGAAAAACGCCAATCAAACCACCAATTAATGAGATAATGGCCGCTTCGGCGAGAAACTGAAATACCACATCCTGAGCCTTTGCACCGATAGAACGCCGGATACCGATTTCCTTGGTGCGTTCAATAACCGAGGCCAGCATAATATTCATAATGCCAATGCCGCCAACGATAAGCGAAATACTCGCAATAGCGCCCAAAACTACATTAAAGATATTAGTTGTTTTTTGTTCTTGCTGTAAAAGTAGTTCAGGAATGCTAATGGTATAATCGTCGGATTGCGCATGTTTACGCTTGAGCATTTTATCAACTAATTCGGCACTTGCTTTCAATAGTTTTGAGTCATCTACTTGTACCACAATAGTTTCCACTTGGTTACGATTTGGATCTAGCACTTCATCATCCCAGCTGTTAAGTATTCTTTTGGTAATAATAGAAGGATCGTTATGCCGTTTGAGATACGATTGAATAGGAATAAAAATCGTCAAATCATAATCACTAATTCCCATATCCGCAGTGACGCCAGCCATTTGACCACGGTAGCTAAGCACTCCAATAATCTTATACCAAGCATTCCCAGATTTAATTTCCTTGCCAATGGCTGGTTCGGTTGGAAAAAGTCGGCTTTTGATATTATGGCCAATCACGCAAACTTGAGTGCCCAAGTGGTAGTCGCGCTGAGTGGGAAAAAAGCCAATTTCGGTTTGAAGTTGAAAGATTTTAAAGAAATCTTCGTTAACGCCTGCTAAGACCCCTTTCACATTGCGAGTATCGTAAATATGAGTAGTTATGATGTGAGTTTCCACGCTCACCATGTGAACGTTAGGTATAATATTGCGAATAGAATTGGCTTCGGCGATGCACAAACCAGCGCTGAGTTTTTCCTTTGATTTAGCCTCTTTTTCCTGCTGGCTTTCTTCCTGATCGCTATTTTTTTGTTTGATTTCGGTTTTCTTGGCTTTAATCACAATATTATTTACGCCAATCATTTTCATTTGTGCTAGCACTTCTTTCTTGGCGCCATTACCAATGGCAAGCATCGAAATAACGGCCGCCACACCAAAAATAATTCCCAAAGCAGTAAGGACAGTGCGAACTTTATTAACTAGTACAGCCTCAAAAGCAATTTGCAAATTGAGCAGGTGACGATCCAATTGACGCTTGTTAATTTTCATCTATGGTTTTTGAAAAAAAATCAATAATTTCAGGTAAACTCCATGGCCAATGGCTAGGAAATTAATCGTCCAATTTGCGGAAACTCCATTTGTCAGCGCCAGCCGGCGGTACCATATATACTTTCTGTCCCGCTTTTAATCCTTGTAAAATAATTATTTCATCTTGATTACTCTTGCCAGCCTTAACCTCGCACTTTTTTCCTTCCGAATAAACAAAAGAAATGCTGTCTTGCGTATTGATACATTCTATGGGTACAAAAATAACGGAATCCAATATTTCCACGATAATTTTATTTTTGGTTGTCATGGCAGGCCGAAGGTCGGTATCCATTCCTTTCACATCAATGATAACTTCGAAAACATGGGCGCTAGTATTTTTCAATTCTTCGCCGATATTTGCAACGGTTTTGATCACCCCATGAAGTTTTTTCTCGGAAAAAGCGTCTACCCCAATTTCGACAGGCAAGCCAACCTTTATTTGACTAATATCCACTTCATTGACATAAGTTTTTACAATCATAGAACTCAAGTCAGGGAGTTGTGCTACGGTTGGATTCCACATAGATATTTTGGAGCCTACCGTTAATTTTGTTCCCTCCCACGTTTTGGCGTAGATAAGCATTCCTGGCTGCGGCGCTTTGATTGTAAAATTATCTAAGATTTTCATAAACTGGTTTTTCTTATCCATTTCCTTTTGAAAGTCAATAATGGCCGTGCGAACCGTATTTTCTTCTTTTTCTTTTTTCAGTTTGTAATTATTAAGGGCTTGTGCATATTGCCTTTTAGCTTTTTGAATGCTATTTTGGAGTTTTTCGCGCGTAACAGGCGATTCGTATTTAGAGTTTTCTAATTCGATTTCGAGTTCGCGAACATTATAATCTAAATTGGCTAAATTATCCCGATCGGTACGCAAGAGTAAAGCAGAATCGAGTTTTGACTGGTTAATTTTTGCACTGAACTTTTCGAGATTTGCATCCACCTCCTTGAGCTTGGTCAAAACAGGTGTTTGATCCAAACTTGCGATAAAATCACCAGAATCAACTTCGGTACCCTCATCAATGATACTGTTAATTTTTAAGTCTTCATAAACGCCAATATTGCGCAAACCCGTTGGCCCCATTATTTCGGTAGAGGTTTTGGAATCCAGTTCACCACTTGTGGTAACACTAATAACGAAAGAGCCTTGCTGCACCTCTATTTCCAAAAATCCCGTCTCTTTATTAGAAGTAAACCTCACTACGAGTACGATGGCAATAACCACTCCCAACAAAACCAGTAAATACTTATATTTTTTCATTCTATAAACGATAAAGAATTACCATAAACTAGCAATTTCATTTTTTAAGTCTCCAAAAATACAAAAAATGCAATGAAATTTAACGGAATTAATTCCATTTTATTGGCTCTTAAGAAATAGAAAATCACCTTGGTAAAAGTCCGTACCATCAAAACGGATTCGATGATCTGCTAAAGCTTCTAAATCCAAATTATAGGCTTTGGAGCTTGGATTCAAGTCATTATAAACCAAAATAAAATTACGGGGCATAAAATACTGTCGAATGGCTGCCGATTCTACAATTAGAGTTTGCTGTAAGTCGACCAAATTACCTAGAAAAGTGATCGCAGATGAAATAAACCTATCTTCGCAAACAACAAAGAATGAGCGACTTGCACCTGCGTTAAGCATTCGGGAAGAATCTTTAGAGGAGGTAAAACTTATTTCTTCGATAAGGGTAAAATCATCAGAAGAATAAATGAAATTAGTACCGTTTGAAAAGGGGTGTTTATGCGGAGAAATTTTAATGGCAATCCAATTTTCGGCTTTATTTTGTTGAATTAATTGGCAAGCCAAAGTAGTTTTACCGACATTTTGAGCGGTACCACTGATAAAAATCGCCTTAGATAAAATTTGCATCAATTTAAGGAATGTGCATGTATTTATGACTTTGAATGGACACATTCCAGCGAGGATTATCGAGGGCGTAATCCACAATGGTTTGCATCATTTTGGTAGATTTACTCCATTCTGGTTGAAGGAAAAGTTTACAATCAGGAGAAACTTTAGCGGCATTTTCTTCAGCCCAGACAAAATCATCTTGCGTTTCGATAATGACTTTTAGTTCGCCCGCCAATAACAAAATAGCATCAAGAGGTGGTTTATTTCGTTTTGGAGAAACACAAATCCAATCCCAATTACCACTCAAAGGAGATGAAGCAGAGGTTTCAATAAAAGTTTTAAAACCATTAGTTTTCAATTGAGTAGTAAAATAATCTAGATTATAATTTAGTGGCTCTCCGCCGGTAACCACCACCGCGCGAGCCTTGCAAGCCATCACCTGGCTGAGTATGTCGTCAGTAAGTGTTGGAGGATGAAGTAGCGCATTCCATGATTCTTTGACATCGCACCAATGACAACCCACATCACAACCGCCAATTCTGACAAAGAAAGAAGGCATTCCAGCATTAAAACCCTCCCCTTGAATCGTATAAAAAGCCTCCATCAGAGGCAACATTTTTCCCTGAGCCAATAAGCCCTCAGTTTGCTGATTTATTTGGTCGTATCCTTTCAAAATAACCGCATTAAATAGAGCGACTGATTTTGGCTGCTTTGAGTGTATTGCTCAGCAAAGAAGCAATAGTCATTGGGCCAACACCACCAGGAACAGGAGTTATGTGGGAGGCTTTCGTCGAAACGGCTGCGAAATCAACATCTCCTTTTAAAATAAAACCAGACTCTGTAGTGGTGGAAGCAATGCGATGAATTCCAACATCAATTACCACGGCGCCTTCTTTCACCATGTTTTCTTTTACAAATTCAGGGCTACCAATTGCCACAATTAAGATATCGGCAGAAGCAGTAATTTCCGCCAAATTTTGCGTTTTGCTATGACAAAGCGTAACGGTGGCATTGCCAGGATATTTTTTTTGCGACATCATAATACTGATCGGTGATCCCACAATATTGGATCGACCTAAAACTACGCAATGTTTGCCTTCGGTTTCGATTTGATAATGTTTTAGAATTTCGATAATTCCGTTTGGAGTAGCAGGCAGAAAACAATCTAAACCGAGCGCCATTTTACCAACATTAACAGGATGAAAACCATCGACATCTTTGGCAGGATCAATTCGTTCAATTACATTTTGTTCGTTAATATGCTTAGGAAGAGGTAATTGCACGATAAAACCATCCACATCAGGATCATTATTCAAAAAATCTACTGCGGCTAAAAGCTCCTTTTCAGAGGTTTTGGATGATAAACGATAAACCGATGAAGTCATGCCAACCGATTGACAGGCTTTCTCTTTAGCATTTACATACGTTTGACTGGCGCCATCGTCACCTACCAAAATAGCCACCAAGTGTGGAGGACGAATCTCATTATCAATCATTTCAGCCACTTCTTTGGCAATTTCAGTTCTCAACTTTTGTGAGGTTTTCTTTCCATCTAATACTATCATAATTCTATTTGGATTAAGCGTGCAAAAGTAAAGATTCTTCCTCAAGAAATATACATTTTGCTATATTTGCTTTTTATTCATAAAAATATCATTTCCAATGAAATTCATTTTAGCCTTTAGCGTGATTCTTTTTCTGCATAGCCATCTTCTAGGACAGAAAGTATATAGTGTTAACTACGAAAGTCAGGCTGATATTAAAGTATATGTTGTTGATTATGAGAGTCAAGCTGACTTATTGGTTTATAAAGTAAGCTACGAAAGCAATGCTGGAAAAAATAATGGACTTTGGTATTTTACTCAATATGAAAGTCAGGCGACCAAGAAAATATTTTTTGTTGAATATGAAAGTCAAGCGGATTTGAAAATATTTTTTGTGGAGTATGAAAGTCAAGCGGGCTGGAGAAATCGAGCAAAAATACCGCTATTATATTGATTTTGAAATTATCATTAAACCATCGCAGAAATTAAATCTGCCTGATAAACAATACTTTCCTTGCGGCGATGGTTAGCAAGATTTGCCTTTAAATCTAGGTCTTTTACCAAAAAATCATCTCCAAAAAAATATTCGATATTAATTCTGCCATTATCACTAATCCGCATTCTATTTGATTCAATATCAGCAAATACAGACTCAATTTTACTCATCTCAATTAAGTCAATATTGTACTTCTCAGCAATGGTTAAAAGTACCTTTTGCCGCAATTCATTTCCATAAGACAAATAATCAAAGGAAGATTTGACATAAATTAAAGTGTCTTTATAAAAATGTAATTGTGAGAGGAGGCTAATTTTTCCAAGCCTTTGGCGGTAGAAAATAATTTGACGATTAATCCCCTGACCATTTAATATTTCATAATTCGCCTTTCCCAAATTACGCCGAGTAACCGCTTTAGCAACTCCCAAATTTTGACCTAGAGGTTCAAAAACAGAATTAATGGTTTTTATTTCGGAATAGTCAAACACACTTTTAATCCGCCTCGAAAGTTGCCTCAAACTACGAAACTCATGATGGGCTTGATAGTATTCATAGCGATTAGTATCCTTTTTTATATAGGATAGTGCTGGCAATGATCCAAAATAATCAACCAAAGCGTGACCAAACATAAGGTATATAAATTTAGTTGTTGTAAAACTTAATCTTCCTATAACGAAAAATTCCTTTTAAAAGTTTCAGTAAAAGTAGCAAATATTGTATCAAAATTACCCGTTTCTACTTCTCAAAATCATCCACAAATAAAACAAATTATCTATCTATTTGATTTTCTGTATTTCTTGAATCCTAAATAACAAAGGAGGATGCGAAAAATTAACAAATACGTAAAATGGATGTGGATTTAGGTTAGTCAAATTATTTTTTGATAATTTGCTTAGTGCAGATATAAGCGCCTGAGCATCGGCATGTTTAGCTGCAAATCTGTCAGCTTGATATTCATTTTTACGACTCCAATAATTTTGAAAAACACCAAACAATTCGGTAATTGGACCAAAAAGAATGGCAAACAAAACCGCTCCAATATGGAAGGACGGTAAAACGCCGAAGGCTTGGGAACTCATAATGGCAAAGGAACCTTGAGGGGCAATAAAAAGTGAAAACAAGAAAAGAGTCACTCCAATTATCAATAAGCCTAAAATGAGACCATTACGACTGTGTTTGAGTTTATAATGACCTATTTCGTGTGCCAAGACAGCTACCAATTCCTCGCTAGTATGTTCTTGGATTAAAGTGTCATAAAGTACTATTCGCTTTTTTGCTCCCAATCCAGTAAAATAAGCGTTGGCTTTAGTGCTCCGTTTCGATCCGTCTAGTACAAAAATATTATCCAATGAAAAACCAACCTTATGAGCAAAATTATCTATCGCTGTTCGCAAGGCACCTGTCGCCAGCGGAACCTGTTTATTGAACAATGGCACTATCAAATTGGCATAAAAAAAAGTGAAAAAGACCGTGAAAACACCCACTACCACCCAAGCAAAAACCCAAAAATAGGCACCAAAAAGCATAAAAAGCCAAACAATAGCAGATAAAAGTATGCCGCCAATCAAAGCACCTAAAAGGGTGGATTTCAAATTGTCAAGCCAAAAAGTCATTGACCTTGTTTTATTAAAACCAAATTTCTGTTCAATTACAAAGGTATCATACCAATTAAAAGGCAAATTGATTAATTGAGTGGCAAAACCAAGGAGTGCAAAAAATAGCAAGGCTGTGATTATGGTGTGTCCCCCAGCCATTTGACGAGCAAAGTTATCCAACAAAGGAAGCCCACCAAAACCTAAAAACAATAAAACTATTAATAGATTAAAAGCTGACGATATCCAATGAAAGCGATAATTAGCGATGGCGTAGGTTTTTGCCTTTTCGTAAGTTTGGGCATCGTAAAGCTGGTTGAGCGCCGTGGGAATTGGCTTTTGCCATTGGCGGATATTAAGAAATGAAAGTACTCTTTCAAATGCAAAATCAAAAAGAAGAATCCCAATAAGGCTGTAAAAAATTACCTCAGTCATGATAAATTTCTTATGTATTAATAACTCCCCAATTGTTTACGGATAAACCATTCAACGCTTGCCAAAATGATAATTAACCAAAGCCAAACCGAAAAATTAATAGCCTCTTTGAATTCTAATCTTTGGTTAATACGTTCCTTAATTTCTTGGGAGTTAAGCAGTTTCTGAATCAGTTTATCAACCTCCTTTTGGCGAAAAAATTCACCCTCAGAATTAGCAGCAAGTTTTTTCAGTAAACCATGGTCAGCCTCTAGGTTCAAAGCTTCCTGATCGATACTTATCACGCTAAAGCTTCCGACTTTTTCAAAAGATTCGCCATGATAATTCACTTTTGCTTTGAAACGATACGCTCCACTTGCAAAACTACCAATATTGAGATAATACGACTCATTAAGCTTGCTGAAAGTAAAATCGAAACGTTTATTTTGTTCGTCCGTTATTTCCATTTGGATCACAGCATCCAAGATTGGCTCGTAAGCTGCGTTATAAAAGAAAGCATTAAAATCAATCAAATCCTGGGTAAAAAACTGCGGTTTCCATTGAATATCAAAACGAGATTTTTGTTGATTGAGGCTTGCAAAACGGATTAATTTCAACATAAAATCATCTGTCAATTGATGGCTACCGTTTTCTAAAAAGTCTTTCATACGCCAACGCCAAATTCCCTCACCGGCAAAGAAAACATCCCGTTTACCTGCCATTTCGGAAATTGCAATAAGTGGAAAAGCCGTTTTTACAGAACCTATTTGCTGATATACAACTGTTTGCACATTGCTGGCTGTGGAATATTTACCATAGGGAGTTTGTAATGGAGGCAGTTCTTCAAACAATTTCACTAGCCGATTATCCATTGTAAAGCTCACAAAATCAGCATTTGCGACCGCAATACTTGATACTGTGCTTTTTGTTTTTGCCTCAATTCTAATTCCTAGATTCAAGGCATTAAAAAATGGAATATCCGTTTTTGAACCCAAGAATACGACCATCGGGATCTGCTCTTTGATAGCTTGTTGAATAATCGATGACGAACGAGGAGAGCTATTAGGGAGCTGATGAAATACGATAAGGTTATACCGCTTGAGTTGCACCGTTGCCTGGTTGAAATTCATCAATTCCAATTCATATTCATCACTTTGATTCAGCATTTCAGTAAACGCGGCGATATCAGGATGCGGACTATCGAAAAGGAACAGAATCTTTTTTTTCTCTCCCAAGGCATCAACAAACGATGTTTTGATATTATTCAATAGATTAGGTTCAGTTTCAGCACTTTCAATTACCACCCTAAGCGGCATTAAGCCCACTTCCGTTGCGTCAATTAGGAAGCTATGCTTTTGCATTTCATTGTCCGAAAGGAAAGTAATTTTTTTGCTTGCCAGCACTTTTCCTTTGCTAGAAACGACTAAGCGAGCATTAGTATTATTCAACTTTTTGGATCCAACACTCACCTCAATAGGAAACTGATTGCCAACAAAAACATGCTTACTATGAATTATATCCTTGATAAACAAATCTCTATGACTAGTGGTATCACCAACACCAACACAATAGATTGGATAAGAGATGTCGCCAATTTGATAGATCGGATTAGAACCAAGATTATAAATTCCGTCAGAAATAAGCACCAAAGCACCCACATTGCGGTATTGATATTTGGGAATAAGGTTATCGAACAATCGACTAATATCGGTTTGATTAGCCGAAAAATTTGGTTGATTTGCTTGACTAAGTTCCTCGCCAAATAAATAAGATTCCACTTGATATTTCTCTCCTAATTTTTGAGCAATTTGATTCCACAAATAGCTGTTTTGTTGACGCAAAATGGAAGAATCTTTCCCCATAATCATGGATTTGGAATTATCCATTGCCAGAATAATGACTGGTTTGTCGATGGTAGATTCCCAGCTTTTAATCATAGGCGACAAAAGCAAAAAGCCAAGCATCGAAAATATTGAAAACCGAATAAAAATCAATATCCAAACCCAAATTTTCGGGAACTCCTCTTTGGGATTACGGAAATAAAGCAGGAAAGATAAGGCGGCTGAAACAAGTAGAATCAGCGCAAGCCACCACCAACTATATGCGATTGTAAAATTGATCATAGGATGTGCAAAGATAGTTTTTGTTCTTTAACTTTGCATTCCTAAAAACACAAACAATAATGAGTCAAATCGCTGAAAAAATACAAAGTATCAAAGGACAAATACCTGAGCAAGTTAGATTAGTGGCGGTTTCTAAAACCATGCCTATCTCGATGATTCAAGAGGCTTATGATGCGGGTCAACGAATATTTGGAGAGAACAAAGCATTGGAAATTAAGGAGAAAGCAGAAAATCTACCCTCCAATATCCATTGGCATTTTATTGGGCATTTACAAAGCAATAAGGTGAAATACATTGCGCCTTATGTAAAACTAATCCATTCAATAGATAGTTTGAAACTCCTTGAAGAAGTCAACAAGGAAGCCAAGAAGAACGACCGAATTATTTCCTGCTTGCTTCAATTCCATATTGCCAGTGAGGAAACGAAGTATGGATTAAATCCACAAGAAGCGTATGAGTTACTCAAGTCAGAGACCTATCAGCAGATGAAAAACATCAAGATAATTGGCGTGATGGGCATGGCAAGCAACACCTTCAACACCGAATTAGTGCGCCAAGAGTTTAAATATTTACGAACAATATTTCAGAACTTACAGTTCGATTTTTTCATTGGCGACATCTTTTTTAGAGAGTTATCCATGGGAATGTCAGGCGATTATCAAATTGCGGTGCAAGAAGGGAGCACGCTAATTCGAATAGGAAGTTCGATATTTGGAACCCGAAATTACAAGAATAACTAGCTGCAAAATGACAAATACTTTTTTGTTATCTTTGCTCCTTTATTCAAAGCATAAT
Organism: Draconibacterium orientale; assembly: GCA_020718275.1. GTDB lineage: Bacteria > Bacteroidota > Bacteroidia > Bacteroidales > UBA1556 > UBA6267. The sequence goes on along the minus strand of DYSI01000012.1, from coordinate 20,273 downwards.
TTATAAAACAATAATTTAGAACCTAGCAAGTGGATATTTTTAAAAGAGTTTTAGAGCGTCCGGGCGACCTTGGCAAGTACCAAAAAGAAGCCCACGGATATTTTGCCTTCCCTAAATTGGAAGGAGAAATTTCAGCCCACATGATTTTTCGTGGAAAAGAAAAATTAAATTGGAGTTTGAATAACTACATTGGCCTAGCCAATCATCCTGAAGTGAGAAAAGCAGATGCTGATGCAGCCGCTGAGTTTGGCATGGCTTATCCGATGGGAGCCCGCATGATGTCGGGGCAAACCAAATATCACGAAGAATTAGAAAACCGATTGGCTGATTTCGTACAGAAAGAGAAAGCCTATTTGCTTAACTACGGTTATCAAGGGATGGTATCGGTAATTGACTCAATGTTAGACCGTAAGGATGTAGTTGTTTACGATTCTGAAGCTCACGCTTGTATACTCGACGGTATGCGGATGCACATCGGAAAACGATTTGTTTATCCTCATAACGACATGGAGAAACTTGAAAAGCAATTAGGACATGCCGAAAAAGTAGTTGCTGAAACAGGTGGCGGAATCTTGGTAATTACCGAAGGTGTATTTGGTATGGCTGGAGATTTAGGTAAATTAGACGAAATTGTAGCCCTTAAGAGCAAACATGAATTTCGCCTTTTAGTAGACGATGCTCATGGTTTTGGAACAATGGGCTCAACAGGTGCTGGAACTGGTGAACATTTTGGCGTGCAAGATGGTATCGACCTTTACTTCGGAACTTTTGCCAAGGCAATGGCTGGTATTGGAGGTTTCGTGGCTGGTAACGAAAACGTTATCAACTTCTTAATGTACAATATGCGCTCGCAAATCTTTGCTAAATCATTGCCAATGCCGATGGTTATTGGCGCATTGAAAAGGTTAGAGATGTTGAGAAGCATGCCTGAGTTGCGCAAACAGCTTTGGGATGTTACCTACGCACTTCAAAAAGGTTTAAAAGAAAACGGATTAAATATTGGTAACACACAATCTCCTGTAACTCCAGTATTCTTGCAAGGAGGACTTGGCGAAGCCACCAACCTAATTTTCGACCTACGCGAAAAACATGATGTATTCTGCTCAATTGTAGTTTACCCTGTGGTACCTAAAGGAGTAATTATGCTCCGTTTAATTCCAACCGCAGTGCACACCCTTGAAGATGTTGCATACACCATTAAAGCATTCAAAGCTATTAAAGACCGATTAGATAGTGGCGAATATTCAAAAATGAGCATGATCGACGGAAGTACATTATAACAATACTCTTCCTTTAAATATCTTAAAGAGAGCAATTTAACGATTGCTCTTTTTTTTATACCATCTTACACCTATTAAAGCTGAATTACAATTTTAGCCAATACAATCCAAGGTAATTGCATCAAAAGCTAAACCATAAAGGAGAAAATGCGCCGAATATGCCTTTGGAAGAATGTTTTCAATAATGGCAAGCCAAATTTAGCTTACACCATTAAAAAAATACGAACTTTTGCACCGCTTTTTTAGTAAATTTGTAGATTCATTTGAACGATATTTTTTTAACCAACTCTATTTCTACACCTATGAAAACTCTATATTCCTTTTTAGCCTTGATATTATTGAGTAGTTTAAGCTATGCGCAACTCACCGAAGAATGGAATGAAGCCTATGGTGGTGCTAGTTCCGAAACTGCCAACGGCGTAATTGAAACTCCTGATGGCGGTTACATTTTGGTTGGATCAACCAGTTCTGAAGGCAGTGGAAAACTTGATGGATACATTCTTAAAATCAATCACAAAGGCGAACAGCAATGGACTGAAACCTATGGTGGAGCCAAGGATGATGAATTTTATAGCATTACCGCCATCGACGGAAACTATGCCATTGGGGGATATACAGAATCGAAAGGCGGCGGGGAAAAAGACTTTTGGCTGATGGTAATTGACCAAGAAGGTAAAAAAATATGGGAATATTTTTATGGTGGTGAAAAGGACGAAGAAGCTTTCGACATCATCACTTCTTTTGATAACAAACTGATATTGAGTGGATACACAAAAACTAAAGGAGCCGGTGGTCGCGATTTTTGGGTTGTAAAAGTGAACCCAAGCGGGGAAGGCAAGGCGCTAGGTCAAATTATTTGGGCAAAAACAGTAGGTGGTAAAGGCGCCGATTTTTCGACCAGGCTAAAACAAAATCCTTTGGATAGTTTTATCTACGTATTAGGACATTCCAATAGCAGTGGTGAAGGCGGCCTTGATGTATATTTCACTAAGCTAGATCCAGAACGAGGAACCCCTCGCGCAAAAGTGATGTTTGGAAAAGTGAATTTTGAGCACGGAAACGATTTCTGTTTTGTCGATACTAGTGGATATTTGCTCGTTGGCGGAACCCTCAGCGAAACCAAAGGACTATTTGATGGCTGGTGCATTTTTATCGAAAATGAATATTATAAAGTATGGGAGAAGACTTTTGGAGGCAGCACTGATGATGAAATAATGAGTGTGGTTGACAATGGCAAAGATTTCATTTTGGCGGGCTCTACCTCAAGTCAGGGTGAGGGAAAAAGTGATGCCTGGGTAGTTCAATACAATCGCAAAGGTCAGCTGGTAAAAGAAACTACTTATGGGGAAGAAGGAAATGAGAAAATATCTAAAATAATTGCATGCAAAAACGGCGGCTATATGCTCGTTGGCAGCACCGATTCAAAAGGAAATGGCAAAACCGACCTTTGGGCTGTTAAAATCAAATAATCAATGGATTTTTCCCAACTAATAATTCTTTTATTTACCCTTTTGGCAGGAGGAATTGCAGGCTGGCTATGGAGGTTGCGATGGTCACTTCCCGACAAAACCCAAAACATCCGTCTTCGCGAGCAGCTAAGTCAACTTGAACAGAATCAGCTCAGCTTAAATCAAAGACTGACAAACCAATCAAATCAAATTGAAGCACTCCGGCAAACTAAAGAGTTGCTTTCCACAGAAAAAACCAGCATCGAAACCGAGTTGCGTTTACTGAAAATACGATTCATCGAACAACAGAATGAAATAGCAGATTTGAGCAATTTAAAAACTCAAATTATTGAAATTCAGAAAACTAAAGCAATAATAGAAGCTAATTTAAGCGCTGAAAAAGACAAAATTATTGAACAACAAAACCAATTTACGCAACTAAAAGCACAATTAAAAACCGAATTCAGCTTACTTGCCAATGAAATTTTAGAACATCGAAGCCAGCTATTCACGAGTCAAAGTAAAAAGGAAATTGGTGATTTGCTAGCGCCTATGAAAGAGCGCCTTGAACAATTCAAAAAACAGGTGAGTGATTCCTATCAAGAAGAAGTTAGAGAACGGTTTTCGTTGAAAAATGAAATTATAAATCTACTGACTTTGAATAAAAGTCTAGCCGAAGAAGCGCAAAATTTGACTAAAGCACTCAAAGGCGAAAACAAAACACAAGGCGACTGGGGCGAAATGATTTTGGAAAATATACTTGAAAAATCGGGTCTCAGTTTGGGGCGCGAATACTTTGTGCAGCAAAACCTCAATGATGAAGATGAAAATCGGTTTCGACCAGATGTTATCGTAAAATACCCCGGCGATCGATGCGTGCTAATCGATTCTAAAGTTAGCCTTAAACATTACGAAGCTTACGCAAATGCTAAAGATATCAATGAACAAAAGATACATCTGAAAGCTCATCTCGAATCCGTCAAACGCCACGTGAAGGAGTTGAGCGCAAAGAACTACCAAAACCTCCTTACAGATTGTGAAAGTCCCGAATTTGTGATGATGTTTCTGCCAATTGAACCAGCTTATCTAATTGCCATACAGAATGATAGTGAATTATGGAGCAATGCTTTTCAAAAGCATATTTTACTCATTAGCCCCACCAATTTGATAGCTGCCTTGCGGATGATAGCTGCACTCTGGGAGCACGACAAACAAAATAAAAATGTTCTAAAAATTGCCGAAGAAAGTGGCAAGCTAATCGACAAATTTTATGGTTTTTTGGAAGATTTCGACAATGTTGGCAAATATTTAAAGCAATCATCTGAGGCTTTTGAAACCGCAAAAAATAAAATCAAAGAAGGTAAAGGCAATATTGTTGGACGTGCTCAGTTAATTAGCCAACTGGGAGCGAAAGCCAAAAAAACGCTTCCCTCCCATTATCAGGACACACATGAAGAGTAATTACAAATTGGTGGGCATAGCAATTTTGCTTCTATTCATCAACCCCATTATGGCGCAAAAAAATTTCAACAAAGTGAATTTTGCTGAAATGTATAACAATGGTTTGCAATTGCACCCTCGATTTCAATGTTTTCATCAGAACGATAGTCTTTCTACTCTTTTTTATGAAATTGATTTGAGCGAGCTCACTTATGTCAACGAAATAGAAAACGTTTATAGTGCTTCGGCAAAAATTCACTACGAAATATACTATAACTACAAAGCGAAAGACCTTGTCGATAGTGGTAGTTTTAGATTCAACGACCGCGCCAATTATGGAAAAGACATTAGCACCATTGGCAAATTCAATTTCTCCCTTAAGCAAGGATATTCTTATCTAATGTTGCTGGAATACACTGATTTAAACAATAAATATAGTGTAAAGAAACTTTTAGAAGTTGATAAAGCAAATATAAACAGCGCTGAAAATTATTATTTAAGTGATTCAGATGAACTGCCCCTTTTACAAAATTACGTAGGTAAATCGCAAGGTTTTTATGTCCACTTTCGACAAGACAGCGTCGAAACGTTTAAAATGTATGCTTTCAAATCTAATCCTCAGGTAGCGAGTCCACCAATGCATAACTACCCTATGCAAAAGAGAATTGCCAAAGCAGAATCGGTACTTTCGTTGAATGCCAAAAACAAAAAAAGTGGAATGATTGCCTTGGAAGAGCCAGGAATCTATACTTTAGTAAATGATACTACCCAAAGCAAAGGAATTAATCTCTTCAGATTTGCTAATACCTATCCATACATCACTGCGCCATTGCAAATGATCATGCCCTTACGCTATATTGCTAGCAACGAAGAATATGAAAAAATACTTAAATCAACTGACCATCAGAAAGCAATGGAAGCCTTTTGGATAAATATTACCGGTGATAAAGGACGCGCCAAAAACATGATAAAACTATATTATAACAGAGTTCAGAATGCCAACATCCATTTTGCAAGCGATCGCGAAGGCTGGATGACTGACCGTGGAATGATATACATCGTTTTTGGCACTCCTGATATTATGTTCAAGGATCAGCAGATAGAAACTTGGCAATACACCGATCACCAGAGCCAGCAAACCATCACCTTAAATTTTATACGCGCTGAAAATCAGTTTTCGAACAATGATTTTGTCTTAGATCGCAATAGTCAGTATAACTTAGTATGGTATAATGCCATCAGCATTTGGCGGAAATAAAAGAAGTATCACAACCACTTTTTGCGTTTGAAATAGATCAACATCCCTAAGGCAATTGCAATCAACAAGCCCCACATATAATAGTAACCATAAAACCAGTTAAACTCTGGCACATTATTGAAATTAGTACCATAAACGCCTACCACGAAAGTAAGAGGGATAAAAATAACCGAGAAAACAGTTAGTAATTTAATCGTTTCGTTCAGCGAATTATTCATATTGGTGTTATAAATATTCAGTTGATCGCTTAACATATCTTTATAACTATCAAATATTTCAGTAATATGGTTCAAATTATCCACCAACTCTTTGTAGTAAATATTGGTATCATGCTCCACAATATCCGAGTCTAATTTCGATAGTGCGAGAATAATTTCTTTGGCAGGGATTATATTCTTCCGCATAAAATTCATTTCACGCTTATAAATATTTATTTTATCCACTTGAATTGCCTTTTGACGAGTAAGGATTTTATCTTCCAAAGCCTCCACATCTTCACCCAAAAGGCTCAAATTATAAATATAATTATCAATAAGCACATCTAGCAAAGCATAAGCGAGGTAATCGGTTCCCATGCCTCGAATTCTTTTTTTCTGGTTACGAATCCGTTCACGCACTGGATCAAAGAAACGATTACTTTTTTCTTGAAAAGTAATGAGAACCGATTTAGTAATAATCAAGCAAATATTGTCAGCAATGAGTATATTTTGGTTGTCGAAATACAACAACTTGATAGATATATAGATGCAATTGCTATATTCTCTAAAGGTAGGTCGCGCCTCGGTATTCATCACGTCGGCAAGAATCGTTTTATCCAAATCAAATGCTTGGGCAATTTCTTCCATTATGGCAGGGTTATGAACGCCATACACATTGAGCCAAGTGACCGTATCTTTTATTATAAATTCTTGAATTTCAGCTACCTGAGTTAACTGTTTTTCAATTAAGGTATCCTGATTATAATCAAACAATTGAAAATCGACCTTTTCAACTTTTTTATTTCCATAGAATACTAAGGAGTCAGGAGCTCTTCCAATATCATTTTTCAGTTTGTTGACAAATCGGGCCATAAATAAACAGTTTTAAATTAAGGTATCAAAATTACATAATTTGGCAAAGCCAAAAAAAGCTATACGAACATAACCGCGCGCCAAAATTTTCGGGGAAGCGTCCAAACCCTCGACAAGGTAAAAAAACTGAGGATTTTGGAGTCACTTAACAATCAAAATTCTGTTACTTTAATTAGTTAATTTAAATTTATGCTAGTTTTCCAACCTTCGGCCATTTCATTATTAGCTTATTTTCCTTCATTTTCTCCATTTTTTTCTTTTAAAACACAACAATTTCTTCATTTTGTACTATCCAGTCAACAGAAGATTTTTGCGGGTTAATTTTCCGCCTTTCAGACGGTAATGGCCATTATTTTGTAATTCAGGTTTTTTTTACACTAGCGGAGAAAAACTCACCAATATCAGCCCAACAACTGAAGAATATTAGCCAAAAATGACTTATAAGCGAGCTAGACTTAACAATAAAGTGCTTATTTTAGCCACTTATAAATCAACAAAAATCTATCAAATCATGAGTGAATTTATATATCAAGAGCCATTTCCAATTGAGAAAGACGAAACAGAATATCGCTTAATAACAAGTGATTACGTATCAACGATTGAAGTAGACGGACGCAAAATCCTCAAAGTAGATCCCCAAGCGCTTACGCTAATTGCCCAAGAAGCGATGAATGACGTAAGTTTCTTTTTACGTCCCGCGCATTTGAAACAACTCACTACAATTTTGAATGATCCAGAGGCTACCGACAATGATAAATTTGTAGCCTATACCCTACTTCGCAATTCAGAAGTGGCCGCCGAGGGGCAACTTCCTACTTGCCAAGACACAGGAACTGCGATTATCATGGCAAAAAAAGGCGAAGATGTTTATACTGGGGTCGACGACGCCTATTATTTCTCCAAAGGTGTATATAACACATACCAAAACAAGAACTTACGTTATTCGCAGATTGTACCTTTCAATATGCTGGACGAGAAGAACTCAGGAACTAATTTACCTGCTCAGATAGATATTTACTCCACTCAAGGTCATGAGTACAAATTCCTCTTTATCACCAAAGGAGGAGGATCAGCCAATAAAACATATCTTTATCAGCAAACTAAAGCTTTGTTGACCGAGGAAAACTTAACCCGATTCATCATGCAAAAATTAGGAGATTTAGGAACATCGGCTTGCCCACCATACCATTTGGCACTCGTCATTGGAGGAACATCGGCCGAGATGAATCTCAAAACCGTTAAACTTGCCTCCGCTGGCTATCTCGACCATTTACCCAATACAGGCAACGAAGGTGGGCGAGCATTTCGCGATATAGAATGGGAACAAAAAGTATTGAAAATAACCCAAGATTTAGGCGTTGGCGCACAATTTGGCGGTAAATATTTTGCCCATGATGTGCGTGTAATTCGCTTACCTCGACATGCAGCATCCAATCCAGTAGGTTTAGGAGTAAGTTGTAGCGCCGATAGAAACATCAAAGGAAAAATTACTGAAAAAGGAATCTTCATCGAATTATTAGAAAAGAATCCAGCGCAATATGTACCAGCAAATCCTCCACATCTCGAAAAAGCAGTAGAGATAGATCTCGACCAGCCCATGGAAAATATCTTGGCCATTCTGACCAAATATCCAATCAAAACACGATTGAGTTTAAACGGAACTTTAATCGTGGCTCGCGATATGGCTCATGCTAAAATCCAAGAAATACTTGACCGCGGCGAAGAAATGCCAGAATATTTCAAAAATCATCCAATCTATTATGCTGGTCCAGCCAAAACCCCAAGTGACATGCCTTCTGGTAGTTTCGGTCCTACCACCGCAGGACGTATGGATCCTTATGTAGCTAATTTTCAAGCTCATAAAGGTAGCATGATTATGCTGGCGAAAGGAAATAGAACGCCTCAGGTGAAAGAAGCTTGTCAAAAATATGGCGGTTTCTATCTTGGTTCCATCGGTGGACCCGCTGCCGTTCTTGCCAAAGAAAATATTCTTTCCATCGAAATCGTCGATTTCCCTGAGTTAGGAATGGAAGCCGTTCGCAAAATTAAAGTGAAAAATTTCCCCGCTTTTATCAATACCGATGATAAAGGGAATGACTTTTTTGAACAATTATAAAACTTAGTCAATCCATTAAAAACAGCATAGGAACTTTTACCTTTGCTGTTTTTTTTATTTCTATTTATTGCAATTCATGCATTGCGCGCTGCTAATCTGAACCATTGAAACGCGGTTCATGCATACAGCAAACGTAACATTAAAGCCGGCCAATTAAAATTATCGGACATCCTTCTAAAAATCATTAACTTTGCATATCATTAAAACTGTTTATTTTGAGAAAACTAATTGATTATATAGCAGGAATTTACGACCCTATTGAAAACTATTGGAATAGCCAACGTAACCACAAATTAATGGGATCAATGGTGGTGCTGGTGTTCTTATCTAGCATTTTTCTGATTTTACTGAAACACCAAAACCTTTTGCCAGATTGGCTTAACCACTATACTTCTACCAATTTTTTTATCGCGGTGGAAGTAGCATTTGTGGTATTACTCTTTTTTGAAGTCATGAGTTTGGTATTTATGCTGCCATACTCGGTTGCCCGTTCTTTGCATAAGCAATTCGAGATTATAAGTTTAATTTTACTCCGAAATGCTTTTAAGGAATTCAGCCATCTAACCAACAACATCAGCTGGGAAACCAATTCCGATTCCCTACTCAACATACTTTCCAATTCAGTGGCTGCCATTATCATCTTCGGTGGAATATTTGTAATTCGAAGCATACGTATTCATCGTCCAATCACCACCAATGATTTAGACCAAATACACTTCAAGAGTATTAAAAAAGTTGTTTCATTAATGCTTTTATTGGGTTTTATAATTTTAATAATACAAGACACTTACTTATTTTTCAATCATGCAGACACCTTTAAATTATTCAACACTTTCTATACCATATTGATATTTAGTGATTTACTACTTGTCATGATTTCCCTGCGCTATAATTATAACTATATAGTTTTGTTCCGCAATTCAGGATTCGCCTTTGCCACAGTATTGCTACGAATGGCGCTGACAGCCCCTATTTATCTCAATAGTATTTTGGCCATTTTCGCAATTATCTATGTCTTTTTATTGACATTGATATACCAGCAAATGCACAAAAAGGGATTCTATGCCCAAGACACCCATTAAAAAAAAGAAGAATCAGTTCATGAGATTTTTGAGCCTATATTTACTTGTTATTCTGCTAATTAGCCTAGGCAAAAACACAGAAGCCCAATTTTACAATAATGGACAAAACCGAGCAAATACCCAATGGCAACAAATAGAATCTACGCATTTCAGATTAGTTTTTCCGGATTATGCCGAAAAGCAAGCCCAACTTTTTGCTAACAAACTATTATGGGCAGCAGCAAATGTGCCTACAGATTTAGCGGTACAGCCTCGAAAAATAGATATCGTGATGATCATGGAATCATCCACTGCCAATGCCATGGTAGTTTGGGCGCCGCGTAGAATGGAAGCACACGCTTTGCAATCACAAGATAGCTATGCCGAAGAATGGTTTGAGCAACTAGCCTTGCATGAATATCGCCATGTAGTTCAAATTGAGAAACTTAATATAGGTTTTACAAAGATAATTTCCTTAGTATTTGGAGAAATGGGCACTTCTTTAGTACTCGGCGCTTATTTGCCTTTATGGTATCTCGAAGGTGATGCGGTGTCAATCGAAACAGCAATGAGTAATACCGGCAGAGGCAGAATGGCCGACTTTGCTATGCCGCTCCGAGCCCAACTCTTGACACTGGGCGCTTATTCGTATGATAAAGCAAGTATGGGTTCCTACAAAACCTTTATTCCAGATCATTATATACTTGGTTATCAACTTGTAAAATATGGAAACGAACAATTTGGTCAAGAATTTTGGAAAAACACAGAGACTTTTGTTGCCCGAAATCCATATTTTGTTGTTCCATTTTCGCATGCCATTTATACGCAAAGCGGATTGCGTAAAAAAGCATTTTATCAGCACTGCATGCTTCATTTAGATTCCGTTTGGCGAGTGGAATCATTTCATCCTAAGACCGATATTGTAGTGCAAAATCAATCAAAGCATTTTATCTCCTATCCTATTTCGGCTATGTTAAATGATAGTGTTTTGGTTGCCCTAAAAAAACCGTTTGGGGAAATAAGTCAGTTGGTAAGTATCCATATCAAAACGGGAGAAGAAAAGAAGATTCTCATTCCTGGCTATGGTGATTTCAATAACCTAAGCATACGCGACAGCTTTATGGTATGGACCGAAAGACGCTATCATCCCCGCTGGGAACAAGTAAAATATCATGTGGTGATGAAATATGATTTTCGAAACGAAAAAAAACAACAAATTACACATCGCAGCAATCTGTCGTTTCCGGTATTAAGTGCTGATGCTAAGCAAATTGCTGCCATTTCGCAAAGTTTGGATGGAAATTACCAAATTGAAATTCTTTCTTCCGCCGATGGCAAAAAACTTGAAACAATTGCTTGCGATGCTTTTATTAAAAATATCACTTTCAATGAATTAGGAAATAAAATCTATTTTTACCGTTTACGATCGCAAGGTTTTGAATTAATAGAATATGATCTCCACACCAAAATAGAAAAGCAGCTTCTAAAACCATCCTACAATAATCGGAATTGGATTGCAGTTAGCGGAGATAGCTTGGTTTATATCGATGATAAAAATGGCATTTCCGATTTGTACTTATTAAATCTCAAAACCCAGCAAACTGCTCAAATTAGTCAATTGTCCTTCGGTGCTAGTGCCGTATATTGGTATAATAAGCAATTGATTTTCAGCAGTTATTCGGCCAATGGTTGGCAAATTCACCGCCTCGAAAAGAAAAACATTAGCGCAATTGCCGAAAATCAAAATCCCTTGAAAAAACCTGATTTAAAGCAATATATTTCGGATACTACGATTAACATTCAACAGTACCCACCTCAATTTCAACACTTTACAAGTAAACGATATGCTAAATTACCCCATGCACTCAAAATCCACAGTTGGGGACCCGTGGCGGTGCATGCCAATAACACCGAATCAAATCCAGGCATTAGCATCATGTCGCAGAATCTATTAAGTAGCCTAGATGTAAATATTGGTTATGAATACCTAATGAGCGAAGCAAGCAAACGCAGCTACCTAGAGATCAACTACAGCGGCTTATTTCCACGTATAAATCTGATTATTAGCGAGCAAGGTCGCTTAATGACTGATATGGATCAAGCAGGCAATATTACAGAATACCATTGGAACGAACGTAATATAATCCTCAACATTAGCGAAGGCTTAAGGCTTGATAAAGGAGCCTTTGTCCATTTAATTCAACCTTATTCAAGTTTATATTGGCAAGAATTGCATGACATTGGCCAAACTCCTGACTGGTTTCCAAACAACAAAACGATTATTTCCATGCGGTATGGTTTTTATTCAACTTCATATAGGCGCTATGGTCAGAAAGATTTATATCCACATTGGGGATACAATTTGCGACTCGAATATCGGCATACCCCTTTTGGTGATTTAGATTATGGCAGCGTACGGGCAATACAAACTAATCTATATTTACCAGCCTTTGGCAAACATCATAATATCAGAATTTACTATGGGCAACAAGCTAAAACAGTAAAAACTTATCTCTACTATGACCTTATTCAGTGGCCAGTTGGGGTAATAGCGCTGCGAAACGACCGAATGCAAAGCCTAAAAATTAATTATGATCTTCCACTCCTTTATCCAGATTGGAGTCTGGGTTCAATCATTTACTTGAAACGAGTAAAAGCAAGCTTTTTCAGTCATTTTAGCCAAAGTGAATATCTGACAATGACCCAAAATTATAGTGCCTACGGCCTCGATTTACAATTTGATTTACACTTATTACGCACTATCGCTCCACTCGATTTAGGATTACGAACGGCCTACCTTCCTAACCATAATAATCCATATTTTGAATTTCTATTTTCAGTAAATTATTAGTTTTCAAACTTTTACCCAATCGATTCTATTTTATAAAATCATCTCAGAAAACTTAGTCTAAGAAAAGCACCTCCATGATTTACAGCAAGAAATAGTAGATACATTAATAAAAATTTAAACGACTCATCTGAAGTCACTGATGCGATTACAAGGAAATATTTTTGAAACGTCTAAAAGTCAGGGTGAAAAATAAAAACTACCACGAAACCCTCATTTTAGAATTTCATCAATGTAAAGTCCTAAGAAAGGTTTTAGGAATTAATCGATAATGCGATATCTAAATTTTACAAGCTCATACCTAGCAGGTTGGTAAGTCTTTAGCATAAACAAATAATAATTAAAGGGCTTATGTTGATTCATACTTCCAGTTTGAATATCGAGGTTGTGAGCATAAAAAGGTGTTTTGCGAAGCGAATCTAAGTTAATACTATCAGCAATTAAAGGAGCCAATACATCCTCAAAAGGCCCGATAAGCATTTTATTTTCGATCCCTGTGTACGACTGATCAGATAAATAAGGCGGCATTTGGATTTCACCAATTGATTTCTCTATTTGTTTTTCAATATCATATCCCGCTTTATTAACATAGTATAAATCAGGCTCTTTGATAAAAATCTTAGTTAGTGCACGAATGGCCAAGAGTTTTGGAATATTTGCTTCGTTATTAGTAAACAAGTCCATTAATTCATTTACGTTCAACAACTTACCATTATACAAAGCAACCGGCATGGTAGTAATTATATCATTGGTATTATTGATTGTAAAACTAGACTGATTAGCAGCATATCTCGACCTATATTCTGCTGCAAAAGCCTTATTGCCAGGCATCGGACAGGCAAAGGCATAGGTTTTAAAGTAAATATCCGAAGGAATTATTGCTGGAGAAAGATTCTCGAAATAAGCACGAGCAAGATGCGCAATCGCCGCCCCTTGACTGTGACCCGTAAAAATAAAATGATGAATATTAAGCTTATACAAGTTTTGGATATGATAGCTCAAGTCGTTCACCATAAACATCAATCCAAGAGTCCAACCAGCGTGAACATGCGCAGCAGTATCCTTTGCTAGGCAATACGGAACTTTATCGCCCCCAGGAAGCACCATCTCAGCACTTGCAGGAATCATGGCCGAATATAAATTAGCAAGCCAGCTTATTTTATCATCCGTTGAACCTCGAAAACTAATAACCGCTACCTTTTCGGATATCCAAATTTGAAACTGATTGTCCAAACCAAGCATTCCGCTTTTATAAAAACGAACGTAATGTGAAGGAATAATTGATGAATCTTCGTTGAAGACCTTTCGGAAAGTGAAACTATTGTTAAGTGCCATCATTTCAATTGCTTCGGCGGAAGAAAATCCTTCAGCAAACTGAGCACGAGTAGTCCTAAACAGTAATAATATGGCTAATAGAAAAAATAGCTTCATGAAGTACAATTTTAAAACGCTACAAACCAAAGACAAAATGAGAGGAACGAAAAAAAATTCCTAAATGCATCCTATCAATCAAATCTTAAACGTGAAAATAGGTTAGCGATAAATACCTCCAACCAATTGTTCGATACAGATTTGACAACAAAAATAAATAAAATGATTAAGTGTTTGCCAAAAAAGAAGAACCAAAACAAAGCCATAAGCCCGAATAACAAACTTCATAAGGAATAGTAAGCAAGCTCAGTTAATGAAAATAAAACGTAAGAAGCTCTAAAAAAAATCAGTGCGAAAAACTACTTAGTCGCACTGATTATTAATAGGTTAAAAATTATTATAATAAATAAATAAGCTATAAAACTACATTTTAAAATCCGAAATATCTCGTGGACTGAAATTATTGATATAGCTAATATTTCGGGTTATTTCGGCTCTAGCCATGCGAATAAAAATATCGGCAGACTTACGATATTTCAAATCAAGATTTGCATCATGCATCAGCAAATAACCGATGAGAATATAACCAGCAATCTCTACAAGCCTACGAGCATGAAAATCAATATATTCCTCATCATTTTCATCATATACTTTAGCTGTAATTCCAGCAAAGTGGCTTGTCAATTTCTGCAAAATTTTCTTTAGATAATCCAGTTCTGGCAGCACTTCAATTTCTTCAAACTCCTTGATCCGTTTTAGGTATGATTTATTACCAACCCCTCTGATGGCAGCCACCACTTGCAATTGGCTAGTTCCTTCATAAATATTAGTAATACGGGCATCTCTAAAAATACGTTCGATACTAAAATCCTTCATATAGCCAGTACCGCCATGAATTTGGAGCGAATCGTAAGCAATTTGGTTGCAATATTCACTCGAAAACAGTTTAAGCACTGGGGTAAATAGATCTGCATATTTTTGGTAATACTTCATTTCTTTACGCTCATCAGCGCTAAGTTTCCGTTTCTTAGCGATTTGTTCGTAGATTTTGTACATATCCACATAGCGGGCAGTTTCGTAAAGCATGGATCGAATTCCATCAGTTTTAGCCCGCATATTACTCAACATTTCGTATACTGCTGGAAACTTGATAATCGGTTTTCCAAATTGAGCTCTTTCATTTGCATATTTCAAAGCTTCGTGATAAGCAGCCTCTGCAATACCAACAGACTGAGAACCAACCCCTAAACGGGCAGAGTTCATCAAAGACATCACATAAGTAATCAAGCCAAACTTCCTATCACCGATAATTTCGGCAGGCGCATCCTTAAAAACGAGTTCGCAAGTTGGCGAACCTTTTATGCCGAGTTTATTTTCGATACGACGCACTTTCATCGCGTCTTTCTTCTTATCGTAAACAAAAAGTGACAATCCGCGAGCATCTTGCGAACCATCTTCGGTACGGGCCAAGACCAATGAAATGTCAGCATCGCCATTGGTGATAAAGCGTTTAACGCCATTAAGTAGCCAAACGCCCTGTTTCTCATCGAAATGCGCTTTTAGCATAACCGCCTGCAAATCAGAGCCCGCATCAGGTTCTGTTAAATCCATTGCTGCGGTAGCACCCTCGTTAAAACGTGGTAAATATTTAGTTTTCATTTCTTCGGATGCAAATTCATGGATTGTTTCAGCACAATCTTGCAATCCCCAGATATTGGCAAAACCAGCGTCGGCACGACTCACTATTTCTGCCGACATCACATAGGGAACAATGGGAAAGTTAAGTCCGCCATATTCGCGTGGTAGCGACATACCAAATAATTTAGACTGAATGATGGCGTCGAGATTTTCTTGTGTTCCGCGCGCGTATTTTACGTGATTATGAATAAGTTCAGGGCCGAAATGATCAACTTCTTCGGCATTTGGTGCCATAATATCTCCAGAAATTTCACCTATAATTTCAAGAACTTTATCGTAATTATCCATCGCATCTTCAAAATCAAGCGGGGCATAATCATATAGGTTTTTATCTTTGAAATTATCTTCTTTCAACTCCACAATTCGTTTCATCAGTGGATGATTTAAGTGGAATTTTAAATGTTCGTTATCGTTATAATAATTTGCCATTATATTCTATATCAATTATTTATACTATTTTGAATTTTGCCTATAGTACTTTATCATTTTAGGGATTACCTCTTCCACGGAACCTAAGATATTGTAATCAGCGATATGGGTAATTGGGGCATTTGGATCGGTATTAATGGAGATAATTTGAGCAGATTGATCCATACCAGCGCGATGCTGCACAGCACCTGAGACACCGCAAGCAATATACAATTTAGGGCGCACGGTAATTCCAGTTTGTCCAATTTGGCGTTCGTGACCAATGAAACCTGCGTCCACTGCTGCTCTCGTTGCCCCAACTTCACCCCCAATGGCTTCTGCCAAGTCAAAAAGTAATTTAAAATTTTCACTTGAACCAACTCCATAGCCACCTGCCACAATAATTTGAGCCCCTTTGATATTCACTTTTGGCGCTTCGATATGCCTTTCGAGAATGCTAATTATAAAATCCTCATCACTTAGATATTTATCCACCTCCAAGTGTATCACTTTAGGTTTTGAAGGAGATTTCACGGTTTCCTTTTTCATTACGCCCTCGCGCACAGTTGCCATTTGAGGATGCATATCAGGATTGATAATCGTAGCCACGATATTTCCACCAAAAGCGGGACGAATTTGGTAGAGTAAGTTTTTATAGGTCGTGTCAGTTTTTTTGACATAATGATCACCGAACTCGAGGGCAGTGCAATCAGCGGTTAGGCCACATTTAAGTTTTGAAGCCACCCGTGGCGCCAAATCACGTCCAATAGAAGTGGCTCCAAATAGCACGATATCTGCCTTATTTTCAGCGATTACTTGACTTACAATTTTGAAATGAGGTAAAGTAAGGTAAGGAAATAAGCCTTTGGCATCTGCTAAATAGAGTGTGTCAATACCATAAGGAGTTAATTCCTCCACCACCATATCGAGCTGGCTTCCAACCACAATGGCTTCCAATTTTACTTTCAACTCTTTTGCCAATTTATAGCCCTTTGAGCATAGCTCAAGACTCACATCAGCAATATGACCTTCCTCGGTAATTTCACAATAAACGAATATATTTTTTTCCATCGTTCTCAATTTATGCTAACCCAAAACATGGCTGCTGATTAAACTTTTCATTAATTTGTTGATTTCGCCATCTGAAGCACCCATTTTGAGCGAATCTTTTTGTGTAAAAACCACGTTTTCAATTGTTTTCACTTTAGTAGGCGATCCATTCAAACCCAGTAATTCTTCGTCAGCCTGAAGATCTTCCACCGACCATTGAATAAGTTTCAGATAGGGTCTATTCTCGAAAATCTGCCAATAATCTTCGCTCAATTCTTGTAATTCGATATCGGTTTTGGCGTGCTTATATTTCATGAGCAGCTTTGCATTTCGGACACGGCAGGCGGCAGCACTCGAATGAACCGTAACCAGAACTGGACAAGGCGATTCCAATACTTCTACCCCGCGTTCCAAACGTCGTTTTATCTGCAATTTATCTCCATTAAATCCAACAAATTCTTCGGCATATGTTATTTGAGGAATATTAACTTTTTCGGCCACTTGCGGACCAACTTGAGCGGTGTCGCCATCAATTGCTTGTCTACCAGCTACTACCAAATTGAAGGGAGCTAATTTTTTAACTGCTAATGAAAGAGCATAGGAGGTTGCTAAAGTATCTGAGCCGGCAAATTTACGATCGGTAATCAAAACGCCATGATCGGCTCCTCGATATAAACCTTCGCGGATAATTTCGGCAGCACGAGGAGGTCCCATGGTGACAATGGTAATTTCAGCACCTGGTTTTTGATCCTTAACTCTAAGGGCAAATTCGAGGGCATTCAAGTCCTCAGGATTGAAAATCGCTGCCAATGCAGCGCGATTGACTGTCCCATCGGCTTTCATGGCATCTTTGCCAACATTGCGCGTATCCGGAACTTGTTTTGCCAATACTAGTATTTTAAAACTCATAGTAATTTTATATATTTAGTATATTCAATTAATAATCAACGATATAGATGATGTTTGCCATCATTTTATAACCAAAAAGACGGGCAAAAATAAACAAAAAACTAGAGGAGCAAGTCCTTTTATTGTTTAACCTCATTTGTTAAACTTTATTCTAGCTGTCATTTCAAAAAGCTTCAAGAGAAGAAACCCTTAGAAAATTAAGAAAAAAGAGAATGCCAATAGTTTATAATCTTCTGATTAGAAGTAAAATAAATTATTGGCAATTCAACAATATCTCAGTTTGAGGAAATAGAATCGATTAATGCATTTTGATTGAACAAAAAAAAACAGTAGGACGATTCTATGACCTTAAAAAATGATTAAGTGGTCAAATTAGAATTTATAAGCCAAGCCTACGCCTAATAATTCTTTAAACTGAATACGTGGTCCTTTCTTATCGATAATGCCATCCTCATTGGTATCGACTTCGATTTGAACATCATTATCGTAAATCAGCTGAGTACTAATGCTAACCACAATGTATTTATTGACATTCATCACAATTAGGTTTTCCCAGTTAACATCAATATTTTGAGGTTCAAGGATATAATTGGAGAAAAGATCAAGTTTAGAAGTGAAGGAAAGGTTTTTGAGGAATTCACTTTTAAATTCACTTTTAGTAAAAATTAAACGCATATAACCCCCAAATTCAAATCTAGTCTTTTCGCCATGGGTAAGAATCACTTTATTTGCATCAAAAGTAGCTGGAGTAACCCCGTAAGAACCAGAATCAGCAAGACGCTGGTCGTTTACAATAGTGTATTTTGTGGTAGCCGGTGCAAAGAAAAGACTCAAATTGCTAGTTGGCTTATAATCTAAACCGAGTGCACCAATAAAATAAGCAGGAGCAAAAAGGTTGGAAATTAGAACAGAGTCATCAATCGTTTTATAGCCTGGAGCCATTTGAGTTTTGAAATTAAACAAGGCAGTATAATATAAATTATCCTTCGCTTTTTGTCCAAATTTCGATAATAAATCTATTTTGTCATCTGTTTTGATAAAATCGCTCTTACCTTGAGCAAGGAAACCATATCCTAAGTCTAATGAGTTGTCCCAATAGCTATTAGGTTTTTTATAATTGGCAAAAACATACAAGAAACTACTCGCAGAGATGGAGTTTTCGCCACCTGCTGACCAATTGGTCAAGGAAGTTTGAGCCAAATTAGCGGAGAAAACGCCGGCTTTTTTCCAACCTTTGAAGGTGGTATCAACAGACAAGGTTCGTAATTTTGTTTCGCCTTCGGTCACTTGAGAATAGCTAATTTTACATAGCACGATAAACCCTATAAAGAGTAAAATTGTTTTTTGCATGTTTGATAGATTTAGTAAGTAAAATTTAATTTTTGTTTAAATTATTCAATTAATTCTGAAATATTGAAACCTGATACATTAAGGTGGCAAAAGTAAAAAAACTTTTAAACCTAAAACCTAGCAAAAAGCAGCCTAATTAGAATCAAGCAGTTTAGTAAGCAAAGATAAAATAAAAATGTAATTTTAACAATAATATCTAAGTACATGACAAAAAAAAATCACAATATTTTTTTTAAATTCATCTAAATTATTGTTATTAAGTATTTTAGATAAAGCGTTTAATCCAAATTTAAATAAACTATATGCTTTTCGTCCATGTTTCTTAATTGGAATTGGCTTCAAAGAGTTCAGATAAATACCAATCTTGTATGCCCAAACAAAGGCAATCAAGACTAGTGTAAATAATTTTTCAACTCTTTAAATTTCCGTCAAATGCGTATCTTCAATATTATAACCACTTGATTTAAAAGCTCTAAATGCGGTTTCAATTTGCCAACACTCCTTATATAAAGTATCTGCTTGGTCTGGTTTGTTAAAAGATATAATGATTTGCAATTCCGGTTCTCCCTTTTTATCAAACACCTTTGAACCTGCAATGTAACATAGCTGATTATTGACTCTTACTATTCGTGGATAATAAACAAATTGATTGATTTTTAATCCATTAAATAACCAAGATGCTTTTATTATATGTCCATTTCGAGGGATGATAACCTTGAAATTCTCTCGAATTCTAATGTAATATCGAATTCTATTAAGATTTAGAAATCTTATCCATTCATCACCAATAAACTCCCTATCAGCTAATAAACAATCAATTGATAATGAGCCAAATAATTGGATATATCGGCCCATTAATTCTATACGTTCTATAGTTGAAGAATTTCCGAATTTATCCATCATGCTAAACAATATCGGAAAGGAGACCCCTTGATAAACAACTGATAACACTAGAATGTTTATGTT
>DYSI01000003.1:14436-80377 GCA_020718275.1 Draconibacterium orientale | reverse complement strand
TAATATACAAAGGCATTACAGAAGATTTTAACAACCAATTTGACCTATAAGCCACTTTTTATCGATACGTGCGTGTATATTTTCAGTGGTCTTCGAACGCTTATGTCCTAAAAGAGCTTGTAGGTAGCGCAAATCGGTGTTCTATTCCAGCAAATGAGTAGCATACGAAGCCGCAACCTATGGAGCGTCATGGGCTTACGTATCTTCGATTTTTGCACGGTATTTTTTAAAACTTTCTGGAGACTGGTATTGCTGTACTGTCCCCCAATCTTTGCCCCCTCAAATAACAATTCCTTTGGCTTGGATTCCTTGTAATTTGTTCGAAAGAGTCTCTATCGTTTTCATCGATATCGATATTGGTATCACCCTATCATTATTCCCTTTAGAGTTTAATATATAAAACTCTCCTCGCTTTGAATCTATATTCAACAACACACTGCGCCTCAAACCACAAGCATAGATCATACTTAGCATAGCTTAATACTTTTGATTCTTTAATGTACTTCATATCAATTTTACCTCTTCCTTACTCCATACATCTTAAATTTATGGAATGACGAGACCACGGCCTTACATCATGAGGCAAATAATTCTTCAGGTTTATTTTCCTCCTGTCTTAGATTATCCATAATATAGCCTTGACGGACGGGCGTGTTTTTACCCATATAAAACGAAAGCACTTGATCAATCCTGGAATCTTTATTCAAAATAACTGGATCTAATCGGATGTTCTTGCCAATAAAATGCTTGAACTCATCAGGCGATATTTCGCCTAAACCTTTGAAGCGCGTAATCTCCGCTTGCGCTCCTACTTTTTTAATGGCATTAACTCGCTCTTGGTCGCTATAACAGTAGAAAGTTTCCTTCTTATTGCGAACCCTAAACAAAGGCGTTTGGAGGATATAAATATGCCCAGCTTTGACTAATTCGGGATAAAATTGCAAGAAAAAAGTCATCAACAGTAATCTGATGTGCATTCCATCAGTATCGGCATCGGTAGCAATAACCACATTATTATACCGCAAATTTTCGAGATCTTCCTCAATGTTCAAAGCCGTTTGCAAGAGATTGAACTCTTCATTTTCATATACGATTTTCTTTGTTAAACCATAGCAATTCAATGGTTTACCCTTCAAACTAAAGACGGCTTGTGTATTTACATCCCTTGATTTGGTAATAGAGCCGCTGGCCGAATCGCCCTCTGTAATAAAGAGTGTCGACTCTAATCGCTCATCTTTATTAGTATTATAGTGAATTCGACAGTCGCGTAGCTTTTTGTTATGAAGACTCGCCTTCTTAGCACTTTCACGAGCTAACTTTTTGATGCTCGCCATATCCTTTCGTTCCTTTTCCGACTGGAGTATTTTACGACGAAGGGCTTCGGCTATTTCTGGATTCTTATGAAGAAAGTTATCTAATTTTTGTTTTACAATTTCGTGGATATAATTTCTAACCGTCTGGCCATCTGGCTCTATATGTTGCGACCCAAGCTTGGTTTTGGTCTGCGATTCAAAGACGGGCTCTTGAATTTTGATACTTAAAGCAGCTACTAAGGAAGTTCTTATATCACTTGGATCAAAATCTTTCTTAAAAAACTCTCTTAAGGTTTTAACAATGGCCTCGCGAAAACTCGCTTGATGAGTTCCCCCTTGAGTGGTGTGCTGCCCATTGACAAAGGAATAATATTCTTCGCCATATTTTTTGGAAGCATGGGTAAAGGCAAATTCAAAATCTTCGTCTTCGAGATGGATAATGGGATACAAAATCTCATCATCAATATTATGCTCTAATAAATCAAATAATCCATTTTTGGATTGAATCTTTTGGTTATTGAAATTAAGAATCAACGACCGATTCAAATAGGCATAATTCCAAAGTAATCGCTCGATATATTCAAATCTAAACTTGAAACCTGAGAAAATTTCGCCATCAGGAATAAATTTTATAAGCGTTCCATTTTTCTCATCTGGCGTTTTAAGATTTTCTTCGCTGATCAAATGCCCATGCTGAAAAGTAACAACCTTTGATTCGTTGTCCCTATATGTTTGTGCAACAAACAATTCTGAAAGTGCGTTTACCGCTTTTGTACCAACTCCGTTTAAGCCTACCGTTTTCTTAAAGACTTTAGAATCATATTTAGCGCCAGTATTTATTTTGGAAACACAATCAATCAACTTTCCTAGGGGAATCCCACGACCATAGTCACGCACGCTAACCTCCTTATCGCGGATGCTAATCATAATCTGCTTACCATTGCCCATCACATACTCATCGACAGAATTATCGATTACTTCCTTAATAAGAACATAAATCCCATCATCAGGAGAAGCTCCATCTCCCAATTTCCCTATATACATCCCAGGACGAAGTCGGATATGATCCTTCCAATCGAGCGATTTTATACTATCCTCATCATATTGCACTTCTGACATAATATTCTAAAATTTGAGCAAATTTACGCTTTCAATGAAATGCTAAAAATTCAAAAACATTTTTTTATTAACGAAAAAAGAGTTAAAAATTGAAGTATTAAAATACACTTAATATTTTACAAATCAATTTGTTGCGCTTGTATCACTTGCTTTTCATTGGCTCCATCTGCATAGTACACTACTGCTACTAGGTGCAATTGGCTTGGATTCCAATCGGCACCAATTTTGAAATTCGTATAGCTCTTTTGAAATGTTTGACCATTGCTTATAGTAGAATTGGCAAACTCCTCACCCCATGGATTATTGATAGCCGCCCGATAAACATGTTCATGATGATAATCTAAAATCTCAGGCGTGGTTCCAAGACTTGCATCGGTGTTTTTCTGTGGTTTAACTATCTCACTTTCGGTAACTATCAGTGATATATTGTATTTACCAGATGGCAAATCCGAGAGGGCAGTCATTTTTGCTTCCACAGAAATAGTACTATCGAGGCTATGATAAGTGCCGTCTAACTCAATGTAAATTTCAGGCAATAAAGGCGTTGAATCTAAAGCTAAGCTAACTGCGGTGGCAAATTCAGCTCTATCTATCAAATAACTTCCATTTACCTTTTTGCGATTCACCACTCCCTTGGGCAACCCAACCGAATTAGCGCCATAAAAGGCAGAGATAGCCTCACCATCACTGGTGGTGAAATCATAATCCCATGGTGCTGAACTTGTCATTGAAAAAAAGCCAGTATGAATGGCCACAACCACAATCCGATCGCCATAAACCACCTTAAGGTCCTCTAAAATCTTATGTGCTTGAGGACAATTCGGACATTTGTGTCCAGTATAATCTTCAAAAAATATTTTTCGAACAGTATCCCCGCTGATGATGTTTCCATTGCTGAGCATATATGGAGGCTCAACTTTATCGCATGAACTTAATGCAAAGATCGAAAGTAAGAAGCCAAGAAAAAGCAAATTGAGTTTTGATTTCATTATGATATAAATTTAGAAACTACTATTGATTGTAATTGAAAATCCATTGGCCGCAGGCACTGCACGACAAACACCGCCAACACAGAGAATTCCTTCACGCTGTTTTCCATAACTGAGCGAAAAACGATTGGCACCTTGCGTATAACCAGTGGTAACCGAAGGGTAAAGCACGGGGTCAGACTGTCCAGAAATACCTTGATTATAAAGCGCAATTACCGCCGCAAACAAACCTTTGCGATTGTATTCAATCATTACGGACGACCAATTGCCTTGATCTTGTTGAGTCACAAGTTCTTGAATTTCAAAATGTAAAGAATTAAATGGTTTGTATTTCCACCAAATATCAGCAATTCCAATATTGGCATGCACATCCGCTTCTTGGTGGCCTTCGTTGATAAGCATATTGTAAAATACATTCATAAACATCAATGAAACGTCCCATTTCTTAGAAAGTTTTCGCTGTACTTTAATGTTAAAATCGGAATAATAGCGATCCTCACCTATTTTAAATAGATCAGTTTCATAACCAAGTGTACCATTTTGACCGATATAAGTTGAATCATTAATAGCTTGTTTATAAATGCTTTGTGATAATGCATAATTAATATTGATATTAGTCCCGTATTTACCGCCAAGGGTTTTTCCCTTTTTAATTTTATAAAATATATTAGCCTGCAATCCCATTTGCCCATTGGCTTGTGATGCATAAGGATACATAGCCGCCAAGCTGTAGGCATGTTGAGCGGTCATGGCTGGAATATAACTTATTGGCAAATCGAAACCCGAGGAAGCACGATTTGAGCGAAAATCCATATTATCAGCACGAGCCGCTTGCAAGGTCATCCCAAAGCCTTTCTTTGAATACCCGAGTTCGAGGAGTGCGGCATTTCCATTTTTATAAATCATATTATTAGAAGCATTCGGGTCATTTATTTTTCCACTGGCTTCAAACTTCATGTTAAAGGCGGCTCTATAAATTTCAAATCTACCTGCAAAAGCGCCAACATTTTCTGGCAATACATACAGTGGATCTTGATCTGTTTGATAACGACTCACGAAGCTTCCACCAAGTCCAATTCTCGTCTTTTTATCTTTCAATTTGTCAATCACCTCGTTCAAGGATACTTGCGCATCTACCCCTCTTATGGTTCCTGGACCTAAGTCCCAGTAGAAGCGTTGTTTGGCTACCAAACCGGTGATTGTCAAACCCTTAAGCTTATATTTTACCCGTACTCCATTGAGGGCATTGTCAAAACCAAGATTCCATTCTTGGTAAGAACGTAAAATCATCCCTGAACCAAACTGTTCGTAAAAATTACCTGCGGTTACCTCCAATTTTTCACCATTATACCTAACGTATTTATTGGCAAAACCAGCTCCTTTCCAGCGCACATCATAGCCTTGCATGGGTGGCATAAACAATTCGTACCGCATGCCTGCTTCAAAATTCTTGTTGATATACCGCATCTCGAAGAAACTGTTAAAAGCAACCTTCTCAGCAATCGACTCAGCCCCTATCACCGAGTCTTTTTGGTATAGCTGACCATCGGTTTGAAAACTACCATGCACCTCGCCTCCACCAAGTAACTGGGCTGAAAGATTAAAGAAAAAACTTTGTAGGAAAAACAAAAGTAGCGAAAATCGTAAAATATATTTCATCGGCTATCGGATAATTAATTGAATACAATCATTAGTGACTAGGGATCTCTTCACCATTCTTGAGCTTACGAACGAGGGCAATTAGCTCCAATTCAGAACCTTCGGTGAAAGAGGTATGCTGCCATACTATTTCCCCTTTTCCATTCACCAAAAAAGTATGAGGCACCACATTCACCCCCATTGCACGCTTGAAATCACTATTCTCATCTAAATAAACTTCATAATCCCAAGCTTTGCCATTTACTAAAGGGAGCACCGCATTTGAAGTACGCGAATTGTCTACAGAAATAGCGATTAGTTTCACCCCAGTCTCTTCTTGCCACTCAGGATATACCTCGCTAATGGTGGTTAATTCTTGAATACATGGCTTGCACCAAGTTGCCCAAAAACTTATGATAATTGGATTACCATCGTTTTGAAAACTAGAGGTGTTAATAATTTTTCCATCTAAACTTTTGACATCAACAGATGGAATTGGACTTTTTTGATCAGCGGTAAAAGACCCGAAAAGTGTTAAGAAAATCATCATGGTAATCCAATGTAAAACCTTCATTTATTGTAATTTAAATTGATAATTATGATATCTAAACTAAGTATTCTTTAAAGTGGTGTGTTGTGTGAAAAACAGGCAAAAATAATAAAATTTAACCATGCCATTACTAACAAAAAGGTTGCCAAACGATTATTTTGTTATATTTTTAAAAATCATTGCCAAATGAAAAAAAATAAACATATATCGCATAATTAATTATTTTCGCGCCTCAAACATTTACTAATCAAATTCTAATAAACCATGAAAAAACTTTTCCTATCCTTTTTAACGGTAATTGCAAGTTTCAGCATGATTGCTCAAACCATTGTGAGTACCACTGCTGAAAACAGAAATGCTATTTTGGAAGAATTCACTGGAATTCATTGCACCTATTGCCCAGACGGCCACTTAATTTCCAACAACATTCAAACTGCAAATCCAAATGATTATTTTGCAATAAATATTCATGTGGGTAGTTTTGCCACACCCGCTGCTGGTGAGCCTGACTTCAGAACTAGTTTTGGAACTGCTATCGAAGCACAAACTAGTTTGGCTGGTTATCCTGCAGGTACTGTAAATCGTCATTTATTTTCTGGTTGGTCACAAAGCACCACAACTCCTGGAACTGCCATGAGTAGAAGCCATTGGGCTGATGCCGTTGACACTGTAATTAGCAAACCTTCTTATGTAAACATTGCTGCTGCTACCACTATCAATCTTAGCACACGCGAAATGACTGTTTTAGTTGAAGGATATTTTACAGGTACAGGCGCCCCCAGCAGTATGAAATTAAATGTGGCTGTAAGCCAAAACAATGTGACAGGTCCTCAAACTGGTGGCTCAAGCAACCCAAGCCAAGTTATGCCTAGTGGATTATACAATCACATGCACATGCTTCGTCATTTAATTACAGGTCAATTTGGCGCTCAAATTGATACTACCTCACAATCTACTTTCTTTAGCAGAACCTATACTTGGCAAATTCCTGCCAACATCAATGGTGTTCCTGTGTCACTTGGCAATCTTGAAGTAATCGCTTTCATCGCCGAGAATACCCAAGAAATTGTAACTGGAAATATTTCATCTATGAATTATGTAATTCCTGCTGGAGTAAGCATCATCGACATGCAAGCTACTGATAATACTACTATTCCTGCCATGTGCGATAACACAGTTGTTCCTTCTGTTACCATCAAAAACAACACCTCCAATGTAATTGCAGATACTTTCTATGTTCAATATACCTACAATGGTGGAACTCCAGTGGTGCAACAAGTTACTACCCCATTATTGGGCGGTAATACAACTACCGTTACTTTCCCTGCCATTTCACTGTCTGCCGCTTCAAACACCATCGAGTACAATGTAAACTTAACTAATGTTACTCACCTTTTAGATATTCTAACTGGAAATAATATTTCCGCAACTCCCGTATTCTTAGTGATGCCTGCAACTCCATTTGCAACCATTTACACCGAAGATTTTGAATCCTATGCTGACTATACCGCTGAAATTGATAATAGTATTATTGTAAATCCTACGCAAGAACCTGCTTTTACCCTTACTAAAGCTGGCGTTTCTGGTTTAACTACTGATTTAGGCGCTTATGCAGCTTCTTTATCAAGTTATCTGGTTAACTTTTATAACATCAATACTGGTAATACAGTTCAAATTATGTTTCACAAATTGAACTTTGCAAGCAATACTGCCTCTGGAGTGAAATTTGATTATGCTTACGCACAATATTCTAACGAAGATGATAGATTACAAGTGCTCGCTTCTGAAGATTGTGGTGCCACATGGACTACCCTTTGGGACAAAGCTGGAGCTGACTTAGCTACTTCACCTGCTGTATCTTCTGGCAATTTCTTCCCTGAAGCTAATCATTGGGCTACTGCTAATGTTGACATGAGTGCATTCAATGGAAAATCAGAAGTGATACTTTCTTTCAAAGCTATTTCAGCTTATGGCAATAATCTTTATATCGACAATATCAATATTTACAACAATACCAATATTGGCATCCAAACAAGTGTAGAAACCAATGCTGCTAGTATTTATCCAAATCCTGCAAACGAGCAATTAAATTTATCATTAGAACTTGCTGAAAATGCAAACGTTACTTACGTTATCATCAACAGCCTAGGACAAACCGTTGCTAATGAGAATTTAGGTCTTATGGTAGCAGGTGCTCAAAATCAAAGCATTAATGTTGCTGAACTTGCACAAGGATTATATACTATCCAAATTCAAATCAACAACCAAACCATCACTAAGAAACTTACTATCAACTAAGTTCACTTAAGAATCCTTTTAAAAAGGTTGCCTTGTCGGCAACCTTTTTTTTTCTCCCTTTCTATTGTTAGCTTTATACTTTTCAGAATTTTGCATTGTTTCGATTCAAACAGATTAGTTTGATTTTATAACTATAGCCGAAAAAAAAAGAAAATTTGAAGTTCTTAACGTTTTTTAAATCTCTATCAAGCCATATATGATGATAAACTAAAAAACTTGTTTACCTTTGTATTTAATATTAAACCCAAGTACATTTTACATGAAACGAATTTTTCTCAGTCTGATACTAATATTACTAATAAGCTTTAGCTTATCAGCACAAACCTTTTCTTTAAGCTTACCAAACGGATTAGCCTTGAATAATGGCGACACAGTCACGGTAGTTAACACCAATGCCGATGCATCATTTTCTGTAAATGTTTGGATAACCAATAATGCACTCGTTTATAAGGACGTAAAAGCGCGCAAAACTGTAATAAATCTTGTTAATGGAGCATTTGATACTTTTTGTTGGTTCGAATGCTACCCTCCCGAAACAACCCTTTCTCCTGACTCCATTCGTATTGATTCTAAAGCGACCGCAAAAGCTTTTCTTGGTGATTACGAATCCCATAATAACGCAGGTAAATCAGCTGTAAGATATACTTTCTTCGATGTAAATAATCCCTCAGATACAATATCCGTAATTATTGAATATCATGCTGGCAGCGGATTAAGTGCCAAAGATCTAAAATCAACTTATAAAATAAGTAACGCATACCCTAATCCAGCAAACCAAGTTTTCAATCTGGATTATAAATTTGCTGATTCTCAAACCGCCCGTATTGAAGTGCTTAATGTAACTGGATCACTGCTTTTAAGCCAAGTATTAATCAATAGTGAATCTAAGCAAACCTTTGATGTTTCAACTTTAAAAAGTGGCGTTTATTTTTACAATATCATAGTTGATGATAAGAAAGTTTCCTCCAAAAAATTAATAATTCAGCATTAGTATCGTAGGTTTTTAAATACTGGGAGGCTGCTTTCTGATGAGAGCAGCCTTATTTTTTTTGGTATTTCTCGCCACCTTATTTGTATTTCAATGATTTTTACCTTTCAAAAAAAACATTACCCAAACAAGCATGATTTAGCCAAAAAAAATGGGAAACCTTTATCAGAGGATTTCCCATTTAGATGATTTAATATTTATAATTCCTTATAAACCAAATGCTTGTTTCACTTTACCCACATAATCCAATTCTTCCCAAGTAAACAATCTTACTTCAATTTCTATCACGCCAAAATAGTCAGATTTAAACGCTTTTTTAATGGTTCGGGGAGTACGCCCCATGTGACCATAGGAAGCAGATTCAGAATAAATTGGATTGCGCAATTGCAAGCGATCTTCAATAGCAGCAGGACGCATATCAAAAATTTGCTCCACTTTTTCAGCGATTTGTTGATCGGTAAAGTTCACCTTAGAAGTGCCATAAGTATTAATATATATACCCATTGGGCGGGCAACTCCAATGGCATACGAAACTTGCACTAGTACTTCGTCAGCAATTCCGGCAGCCACTAAGTTTTTGGCAATATGACGCGAAGCATAGGCAGCAGAACGATCTACTTTCGAAGGATCTTTTCCTGAGAAAGCACCTCCACCATGAGCGCCTTTACCACCATAGGTATCCACAATAATTTTACGACCCGTTAAACCAGTATCACCGTGTGGTCCTCCAATAACAAATTTACCAGTTGGATTCACATGATAAATGATATCATCAGTAAACATTGCTTGAATATAGGCAGGTAGTAATGTTTTTACGCGAGGTATTAAAATATGAATTACATCTTCTCGAATTTTAGCTAACATCGTATTGTCTTCATCAAAATCATCATGTTGAGTGGACACTACAATGGTATTAATTTTCACTGGTTTGTTGTTATCGCCATATTCGATAGTAACTTGTGATTTAGAATCGGGACGGAGATAAGTCATCAACTTACCTTCTTTACGAATTTGAGCCAATTCATAAACCAATAAATGAGATAATTCAAGCGAAAGAGGCATATAATTAGCCGTTTCGGTAGTGGCATAGCCAAACATCATCCCTTGGTCACCAGCCCCTTGATCAAACTTATCTTCCCGCTCAACGCCTTGACGTATATCGCCAGATTGCTCATGGATAGCCGACAACACTCCACATGAATTGCCATCAAACATATATTCACTTTTAGTGTAACCAATACGATTGACCACTTCACGCGCCACCGATTGTACATCCACATAAGTATTGGAATGCACTTCACCAGCCACAAATACTTGTCCAGTTGTTACTAAGGTTTCTACTGCCACTTTTGAGCGAGCATCAAAAGCTAAAAAATAATCTAAAATTGCATCTGAAATCTGATCCGAAACTTTATCCGGATGTCCTTCTGAAACGGATTCAGAGGTAAATAAATATCCCATATTAATAAGATTTAAAAGTTATTTATACTACTAAAAAGGAAGTCGAAAATGGGGGGTTGCAGAGGATATCATTGTTTTAGCATTTTTTCCTGTGGTTGCAATCAAATATCAAATTTTTCCACTTCTGATTGCAAAGATAAAAGAAAAATGCAGGCTAAGATATTGATATTTGTTTTGAAATGTTAAAAAACAAAAATCAGTCAATAAAAGGAAGTTTAGCAAAGCTACAGATAGAATACTGAAGCCGTAATGCAAAAGGAATGAAATCGACCGACGAAACTGCTGCCAAGATGACAGTCAAAAATAAATGAAAGCAAGACCTGCTATATTATTGATAATAGGCTTTTTATAATTTTTATTCCGTTTAATGGTGAGCAAAAGTAGCGCTGGCACAATTCTTATATGAGGAAGATGTTTTATTAATTCTTTTTACATACGATGAAAGTATTACCAATTAATCAATTGAGCGAACTGCAAGAGACTTTAAAAAAGAGCCCTAAAACATGGTGTTTGATTTATAAAAATGGAAGCGAACAGAGTGATTGTGCTTATCAAAATCTAGGTTTAAGCCTAGAAGCCCTCAAAGGAATTCAAATTGTAAGTGTGGATGTAAGTCAAGTCCGTGATATTCATTTTCACTATCAAATCAGCTCGGCTCCTAGCTTATTACAATTTGACAATGAACAGCTTATAAATATTTACAAAGGTTGCAACGGAGAGCAATTTTATCATAATCTGTTCAAGGAGAGTCTATATAAAGCGGAGATCAAATCGGATGACAAACCCCAAAAAAGGGTAACCGTTTATTCGACCCCCAGCTGCTCCTGGTGTACCACTTTAAAAACGCATTTGCGCAAACACAATATTAAATTCAACGATATTGATGTGTCCAAAGACCAAGCAGCGGCCCAAGCCATGGTGCAACGTAGCGGCCAACAAGGCGTACCACAAACTGATATTGCAGGCGAAATGATTATCGGATTTGATAAGAAAAGAATAAACGAATTGCTAAATATACAAGGATAAAATAAATATAAACTCTAAAACGTTTTGAATATGAGAGAATTACAACCAGTCAACCAAAATGTATTGCTTGACATTACCAAAGACCAACAAGAAACAAAAACCGCCAGTGGACTCATCATTCCAGACACTGCTAAGGAAAGGAAAAACATCGCTAAGGTAGTTGCTATGAGTGCTATTGAGAATCCTGAAATACAAGTAGGTGATACAGTATTGTATAAAGATTTTGCAGGCACAACTACTGAATTTGAAGGCAAAAAATACCTTTTAATCCCCTACATTGATTTGCTAGCTAAAGTAGTAATTACTGAAGAAATCTAAGAAACAACCGCTAAAAAAAGGGGACGATTATTTTTTTATTTTTTTTCGTAAAACAATTGGTAAGTAATAAAATAATTTCTATTTTTGCAGCCCTAAAATTATAAAGAGTTTTACGATGGCAAAGAAAAGTAAAGAGGCACGCGTTCAAGTTATTTTGGAATGCACCGAGCACAAACAAAGTGGTCAGCCCGGTACCTCAAGATATATTACTACTAAGAACAGGAAGAACACTCCAGACCGTCTGGAGTTGAAAAAGTATAACCCGATTTTGAAGCGAATGACTATTCATCGCGAAATCAAATAAGTATTGAATTATGGCTAAGAAAGTAGTTGCTAGTCTGCAAACAGCAGGTAAAAGTTATTCAAAAGTTATTCGCATGGTGAAATCTGATAAAACCGGCGCTTACTCTTTTAAGGAAGAAATAGTTCCTAATGATAAGGTTAAAGATATTTTAGCCAAAAAATAATTCATAGAACTAAAAATTTATCAAGCTTTTTTCGATGTTCGAGAAAAGCTTTTTTTTTATATTTTCCATAGTGATGCTAAAACTATGGTCATTAAAATCAGTATATTAGCGCCAAATATTTTATTATGGGAATCTTTAGTCTATTTTCAAAAGACAAAAAAAACAAACTAGACGAGGGCTTAGAAAAAACCAAAACAGGACTTTTTTCTAAAATCACCAAAGCTATTGCCGGTAAATCAGTAGTTGATTCAGACGTATTAGACGAATTGGAAGAAATATTGGTAAGTTCCGATGTTGGGGTGCATACCACTTTGAAAATTATTGAACACATTGAAGCTAGAGTTGCCAAAGACAAATATTTAGGCACGAGTGAGTTAAATAGAATTTTGAAAGAAGAAATAGTAGCCTTATTAAATTCAACCACCAACGACCATCTGGTAGGTTTTGATTTCGACAAGCGTCAAACCCCTTATGTGATAATGGTTGTTGGCGTAAATGGTGTTGGTAAAACGACTACTATTGGCAAACTTGCATATCAATTTAAAAAAGCAGGCAAAAAAGTAATCCTTGGCGCCGCAGATACTTTTCGTGCCGCTGCGGTTGATCAATTGGTTATTTGGTCAGAGCGCGTTGGCGTTAGCTGCATTAATCAAGGTATGAATGCTGACCCCGCCTCGGTGGCTTTCGACACCTTAAAATCAGCGGTCAGTCAGCAAGCTGATGTGGTAATCATTGATACCGCCGGACGTTTACATAATAAACTTAATTTGATGAATGAACTGTCTAAAATTAAGCGAGTGATGCAAAAAGTAATCCCTGATGCCCCGCATGAAATATTATTAGTTTTAGATGCATCCACAGGGCAAAATGCTGCTGAACAAGCACGCCAATTCACCGCTGCCACCGATGTTAATGCATTGGCTTTGACAAAATTAGATGGCACAGCAAAAGGTGGGGTCGTGATAGGAATCTCCTATGAATTTAAAATCCCTGTCAAATACATCGGCATTGGCGAAAGCATGGAAGACCTACAAACATTCAACCGCACCGAATTTGTAGATTCATTATTTGGTTAGTCCTAAAAATTTTTACACCTCTAAACAACCCCCATCTTGAAAACCAATCACTCCCCAAAAAAGATAAATGTAATCACCATGGGCTGCTCCAAAAACCTTGTAGACTCAGAGAAACTAATGGGGCAACTGAAGTATAACCGACTAGAAGTTACCCATGAAGCCAGCGAAAAAACTGATTACGTCGTAATCAATACTTGTGGTTTTATTCAAGATGCCAAAGAGGAATCCATTGATACCATTTTTAATTTTATCCAAGCTAAGAAAGCTGGATTAATTGAGAAACTATACGTAATGGGTTGCCTTTCCGAAAGATACCTCGATGAATTAAAAACTGAGCTAGTGGAAGTTGATGGTGTTTATGGCGTTCATAGCTTAAAAGAAATTGTGGAAGAATTAGGGGCGGATTATAAAAATGAATTAATTGGGGAGCGACTTATTACAACCCCTTCCCATTATGCCTATCTCAAAGTTTCGGAAGGCTGCGACCGAAGTTGCTCCTTTTGTGCTATCCCGCTGATTCGAGGCAAACATATTTCTATCCCAATGGAAGATTTACTCACCGAAGCCACTAAATTAAGCAATTCGGGAGTTACGGAACTAATATTAATTGCCCAAGATCTAACTTTCTATGGCGTTGATTTGTACTCCAAAAAAATGCTTGGAACGCTACTCGATAAACTCAGTAGCATCCCTGGTATTGAATGGATTCGCTTGCATTATACTTACCCAACCCAATTTCCGGACGATGTGTTGCAACTGATGCGCGACCGTAGCAATATTTGTCATTATATGGACATTCCTTTGCAACATATTAGCAATCGCATCTTGAAATCAATGAAGCGTGGCCACACTGCGGATACTACTCGTGAACTTATCCAAAAATTCAGATCCTTTGTCCCTGATATAAATATTCGCACCACGCTGATTGTTGGTTATCCCGGTGAAACAGAGGAAGAATTTAATGAACTTTTGGACTTTGTAAAAGAATCAAAATTCGACCGTTTGGGCGCTTTTACCTACTCACCCGAAGAAAATACTGGAGCCTTCAAACTGAAAGATAATATTCATCAAGATGCTAAATATGAACGACTTAATAAATTGATGGAAGTTCAAGAACAAATCTCTTTAGAGAAAAACCAAGCGAGAATTGGAAACATTTACAAAGTATTAATTGACCGTAAAGAAGGTGATTTCTACATTGGGCGCACCGAATACGACTCGCCCGAAGTGGATAACGAAGTAATTATAGAATCAAAACGCCGACTTAAAGTTGGTCAGTTTTATTCAGCTAAAATTACTGAAGCCGAATCCTTCGATCTCAAAGCAGAGCTCGTATAACAGCCTTGCGCAAAATAAAACGACCCATTTCAGAGAAAAAAACTAGTGGATAAAAGGCAAATTTTGCCTTTTTTTTACGCGAATCCAGCAAAAATATTTCACAGCAAATACCCATATTCATGCTGGAGCATTGAAAATAAAGCAATTTAGAAGCATAGATTCTCATTTTTTACCAATAATATGTTTTACTACGTCCCAATAGCATGTAAATCATTGGTAAACAATCTTCCTTAAAGGTTAAGATACAACGAATGATTGCTAATAATTTTAGTCGAACAATAGTGATATTATTTATATCTTTGAAGATTAAAATCAAAAAATTTATTATAAATAAAATATTCATTATGAGCCATTTAAAAGTTGGTGATAAAGCCCCAAATTTCGAAACCGTTGATGAAAAAGGCCAAAGAATAAGCCTAGAAGATTACAAAGGCAAGAAGTTAATTCTATTTACCTATCCCAAAGCCTTAACGCCGGGATGTACTGCAGAAGCCTGTGATTTAAGTGACCATTACCAAGAGTTAATCGAAAAAGGTTTTTCGATTCTTGGACTAAGTGCAGACGCACCCAAATTGCAGCAGAAATTTAGCGAGAAATACCAATTCCCATTCCCACTTATTCCAGATACTGATAAAGTAATCCTAAAGTTATACGGTTCCTGGGGACCAAAAATGCTCTACGGCAGAGCCTACGAAGGTATTTATCGAATCACTTTCATTATTGATGAACAAGGAAATATTGAAAAGATATTTGATAAAGTAAAAACAAAAGAGCATGCAGCTCAAATACTTGCAGCCTACTAAAAATATTACTAAATCCTTTAAAAAAAATACAAATGGCAAAAGACGATAACAAAGAAAAGTTGAAAGCATTGCAATTGACGATAGAAAAGATTGAAAAAAACCATGGCAAAGGGAGCATCATGCGCTTAGGTGATAATGCAATTGAAGAAATAGAAATAATTCCTACGGGCAGCATTGGATTAGACATAGCGCTAGGAATTGGCGGTTTTCCACGCGGCAGAGTTATTGAAATTTACGGACCTGAGTCATCAGGAAAAACCACTTTGGCCATTCATGCTATTGCCGAGGCCCAAAAACTAGGTGGCATTGCAGCCTTTATTGATGCTGAACATGCCTTTGATCGTTTTTACGCTGAAAAATTGGGCGTTGACATTGAAAATCTATTAGTTTCACAACCCGATTATGGCGAACAAGCCTTGGAAATTGCGGATAGTTTAATACGGTCGGGAGCTATCGATATTATTGTGATCGACTCCGTAGCAGCACTTACTCCAAAAAGTGAAATTGAGGGCGAAATGGGCGATTCGAAAATGGGATTGCAAGCGCGGCTTATGTCGCAAGCCTTACGTAAATTGACGGCAACGATTAGCAAAACAGGCGCTACTTGTATCTTTATCAACCAATTACGCGAAAAAATCGGCGTGATGTTTGGTAATCCAGAAACCACCACCGGCGGAAATGCTTTGAAATTCTATGCTTCCATCCGTATTGACATTCGCAAAACAAGTCAGATAAAAGATGTTGATAAGGTGTTGGGGAATCGTGTTAAAATTAAAGTAGTAAAGAATAAAGTGGCTCCACCATTTCGCACCGCTGAACTTGACATTATTTACGGAGAAGGCTTTTCCAAAGCAGGTGAAATTGTAGACTTAGGCGTTGAATTAGACGTTTTGAAAAAGAGCGGTTCATGGTTTTCATATGGCGAAACCAAATTGGGTCAAGGCAGAGAAGCCGTAAAACAAATGATGCGCGACAATCCAGAACTAGCCGAGGAAGTTGAATTAAAAATAAAAGAAATCGCCAACCTGAAATAAAGAAAAAGGCAATTTCAAACCAACAAAATAGCTGTATCGAAAAGCCACAACCAACCTTTTAAGCGGTCGGTTGTGGGATACAATATACCGCAATTAGCACCAATTGCAAACTGAAAAACTAAAATTAGGCATGAAATTTAAACTCATTATAATACTTTTTACGATTATTACCTTTTCCGCTTGTAGTAATCTGGCTAAAGATACTAATGCAAAACCCATCAGCATTGAGAGCCTAAGCCAACAAATTGAAAAAGAGCCCAAACAAGCAGATCTCTATTTCCAAAGAGCAAAACTTTATCGCAAAAAATTGGATCTCACCAAATCCATTGAGGACATGCAATATGCTATTAAATTAGCTCCCGATAGTGTTTCGTACTATATGGAATTAGCGGATCTATTTATGCAAACGGGAAATATTAAAAACACCTTAGGGATACTTACAAAAGTGACCAGTTTGGCGCCTCAAGACGAAAATGCATGGATAAAAATTGGTGAAATATACCTGATTCAGAAACAATACCAAGAAGTTTTTAATTTTGCCAATAAAGCATTAGCCGCAAATCCATATAGTCATCGCGCCTTTTTTCTCAAAGCATATTCCTACAAAGAAATGGGTGATACCAATCAAGCTATTTTCCAATTTCAAGAATGTTTAAAACAAGATCCAAGTAATTACGAGGCAAATATTGAATTAGGAATCCTTTTTATGGCACTCAAAAATGATATCGCCATCACTTATTTTAAAAATGCTAAACAGATAGATTCCCTAAAAACTGACGCTTATTATGATTTAGGACTTTTTTATCAGAATACCGATCGTCTCAACGAAGCCATTGATGAATACAAGGAAATTATTCGGTTAAATCCAAAATTTCCATACAGCTATTACAATATTGGATATATTTATTTGGAACTCCTTAAAATTGCTGACCAAGCCATTCCCTATTTTACTAAAGCCATTGAAGCTGACCAAAAATACATGGAAGCCTATTACAACCGTGCTTTGAGCTACGAAAGGCTTGGCGATGTTCTCAATGCACAGCAAGATTATAAAGCTGCGCTGCTGCTAAAACCTAATTACGAACGTGCCATTGATGGCCTCAACAGAGTTCAATCACAATAACAGATGCAAAAATTAATATAAATACCTAAAACAAAAAAACACCCAAATCTTTACGCTATGAAAAACAGTTTGATACTCCTGCTAATAATGATTATTTCATTTACAGCCTGTAAAAACAAAGTCAAAGACGACCTAAATAATGAAAGTGCCAAAAGTGAAGATAACTTTGTAAATCCTGGCATCATGACCCCAGAAGTATTATGGAGATTAGGGCGCGTTTCTGACGTTCAAGTTTCTCCAGATGGAAAAACTATTTTGTACGGCATTACTCGCTACAATATTATTGATAATAAAGGAAATAGAGATTTGTTTACTATCTCCATCGAAGGTAAAGACGTCAAACAAATTACCCAAAGTGAAGGCGGTGAATTTAATGCAATTTGGAGACCTGACGGGTCAAAGATTGGGTTTCTGGCTGCTGATACCGGCGGTATTGTTCAACTTTGGGAGATGAATCCTGATGGAAGCAATCTTTTACAAATCAGCAAAGACAAAGATGGCTTTAACGGATTCAAATACAGCCCTGATGGACAACAGATTATGTTTGTCAAAGAAGTGAAGGTAGACAAAAATATTCATGATTTATATCCCGATCTTCCGCTTGCAAATGCAATGGTTTATGACGAACTAATGTATCGTCATTGGGATCATTGGGCTGACGAATTTTACAGTCATGTCTTTATCGCTCCTTTTCAAAACAACCAAATAGGAGAACTCAAAGATCTAATGGCAGGAGAAAGATACAGCGCCCCACGCGAACCATTTGGTGGAATTGAGGATATTAATTGGTCGCCTGACGGAACCAAATTGGCCGTAAGTTACAAACGACTAAGTGGAAAAGATTATGCGATTAGCACTAATTCCGAAATTTACCTCTATGATCTGAAAGCCGGAACTAGTCAGAATTTAACTTTTGAAGGCTATGAAGGTTATGATAATGAGCCAGTTTGGTCACCCGATGGAAAAATGTTGGTATGGAGTAGCATGGCAAAACCAGGTTTCGAAGCGGACAAAGAACGTATAATGATTCACTTTTTTGAGACCGCCAAAACCATTGATTTTAGTACAAAATTCGACCAAAGCTCCCACGGTTTTGTTTTCAGCAAAGATTCTAAAACACTCTATTTCATTTCGGGTATTGAAGCCACCTACCAAATATATTCCCTAGACCTTGCTAGCGGCTCAATTAATGCTATTACCAAAGGTGACCACGACTATCAAAGTGTAGCAATCGCTGGCAATCAATTAGTTGGAGCAAAGATGAGTATGAAACTACCAACCGAAATTTTTGCAATTGGAATGGATGGAAGTGAAAAACAAATTACATTCACCAACCGCGACCTTTTAGAAAAGGTGAAAATGGCTGAAGTTGAGAAGCGTTGGATAGCCACTACCGATGGCAAAAAGGAATTAGTTTGGGTAGTCTACCCACCAAATTTTGATAAAAGCAAAAAATATCCTGCAATATTGTATTGCCAAGGAGGACCACAATCGGCGGTAAGTCAGTTTTTCAGCTATCGTTGGAATTTTCAAGTAATTGCTTCCAATGGATATATTGTGGTTGCCCCTAATCGGAGAGGCTTGCCAACTTTCGGCCAAGAATGGAATGACCAAATTAGTGGCGACTACGGAGGCCAAAATATGAAAGATTATTTAACGGCCATCGACACTTTAGCAGCCGAAGACTATGTTGATGAAAATAATCTTGGCGCTGTTGGAGCAAGTTATGGTGGCTATAGTATTTATTGGTTAGCAGGTCATCATCAAGGACGATTCAAAGCATTAATCTCGCATT
Organism: Draconibacterium orientale; assembly: GCA_020718275.1. Classification (GTDB taxonomy): domain Bacteria; phylum Bacteroidota; class Bacteroidia; order Bacteroidales; family UBA1556; genus UBA6267. The sequence goes on along the minus strand of DYSI01000003.1, from coordinate 61,041 downwards.
GTGGGATTTACGATTTGCCAAGCATGTATGCTGCTACCGAGGAAACTTTCTTTGTTAACAACGATATGCAAGGAGCACCTTGGGACAAACCACAACCAAAAAGTTTTAAAGATTTCAATCCAGCAAATTTTGTTGGCGACTGGGACACCCCAATTTTGGTAATTAGCGGTGGCAAAGATTTTAGAATTCCATATACCCAATCGATGCAGGCTTTCAATGCTGCTCAATTGAATGATGTGCCAAGTCGCTTTTTGTTTTTCCCCGAAGAATCGCATTTTGTACTTAAACCTCAGAATTCTATTCTGTGGCAAAGGGAGTTTAAATCATTCCTCGACAAATACTTAAAAGCAAATAAATAAACAAATTGTGAGTCTGAGAGGACTTTCACCACCGTATATTTTATAAGCAGGCTATGGAGAAATAGGTAGATGATGCATATTGTTTACCTATTCTCCTTTGTTCAAATTCTAAACTAGATTATGATACTCAACATCCTTATAACAATTTTATTGATTGCACTTTCGATTTTGGTGATTTACCGAGTCAAAATGTATCGTTTGGTAGGGATTTCGCAGCACTGGATGCTTGCTGCTTGGATTTTCAAACTCATTTTAGCCTCCTGGATGGTTTTCCATTATACACAGACCGAACAATCGAAGACCAAAGCGGATATATTTCGGTTTTATGAAGATTCCAACCAATTGAGGCAGTGTCTTTTGCATGAACCAAATCTATACTTCAAAGTTATTTTGGGAATTGATAAAGAAAGTTATCAGGACTATCCGTACTATCATTCGATGAATAATTGGGAAAAGCCAAACTCCATACTTACTACCAACAACACCTTGTTTATCAGCCTACTGTCTTTACTTAGTCTGCTAACCAACGGTAGCTATAGTGGCATGTTAGTATTGATTGTATTTATGTCATTCACAGGCTTGTGGTGGATATACAAACTCTATGGAAATGCAATAAAGCCGTATAAAAAAATAATTTTTATCTTGGTATTCTTCACTCCTTCCATTGCCTTTTGGTCATCTGGATTATTGAAGGAAAGCTTTCTTTTTTTCTTTATCGGTTTAGTGCTTAATTGTGGAAGTCAAGCCTTAAAAGGACATAAGCCTATTTTAAGAAGTATCATTGGACTATTATCTTTGCTTGCCATATTCTATCTAAAAGCGTTTGTGTTTTTGCTAATTGTTCCTCCGCTAATAGCCTATAGTTGGAATCACTTTTACAGCAAACAGCGCAAACTAATTCCTTACTTCATCTTAATTTTTGTATCGTTTAGCTTTGCCTCAGAATCACATCAGTATTTACCTAAAGGGTTCTTCGATCTGATGATAGATAAACAGGTGGAATTTATTAATCTAACTAATAATGAAGAAGTTAATAGTGAAATATCCCCAATACTATTCGAGGCAAATTCCACTTCTATTGCCCTTAATTCGCCAATAGCCTTAATCAATAGTTTGTTTAAACCCATGTTTTGGGAAAGCAATAATCTGTTGATGTATTTGGCTGCCGCTGAAAATTTTCTACTATTCCTGAGTCTAATTCTAGTAATAGCTTACCCAAAAAAGCAAATCGAACAAGCAAATCTCCTTTATTTTGGTTTGAGTTTCGCACTTAGCTATTTTATCTTAATCGGATTGGTGACTCCTGTTTTAGGAGCCCTATCGCGCTACCGTACCCCAGCCCTTATTTTTTATGAATTAAGTTTACTTTTATTAATTGATATAGAAACAATTAAACAAAAGTTAACCAACATTATCAAACACTAACAAAACGAATATTTTAATCCTTTTTGGATAAAAGTAAACAAAGCGCATCCCAGGGTCTATTCATTTCAATGTATATTTTCACTAGATTGATTCTTGAGATTTCCATTATTTTCCCATTTACTTTCGTGAACAATTCAACATCTACCTGATTTGGCAAACGATCAACACTACCAAGTCGAGCCAATTGACGGCCAGTAAACAAGTCGGAATCCGTGATAAAAGAAGGTAAAGAATCTATGCCAATTCCCAAAGCATGGGTAGGTTTAGGAAGCGTAAAAAGCGCTTGATTTGTACGAACATATTCTTCACCGCCCATCCTGCCGACCAAATCGATTAGTGATGAATCGATATTACCCTGCATATCTAATACACTTTCTTTGATATGAATTCTAGTGACATGACAAATTACCAGATTTCCAGCGCCTCCTTGAGTACCCGTTTCGATTACTTGTTTCACAACACATTCAAATTGAACTGGCGATTCTTTAACTCTAAAAGGACGAATAGTCTCCGAAGCAATTGTGGTAAAGCCAGCTTTTGCAAACTCATCAACCCCTTTAGCATATTCGCCACTGCTCAAATTCATCTGCTCTACCATAGAAAAATCGACCACATTAATAACCACCTCTGGAACCTCATTGATATTATCGAAAGTATGTTTAGTGGTATTATCTCTTCCTCTGCGAGCCGGCGAAAAAATAAGGATAGGAGGATTTGCGCCAAAAGCATTAAAATAACTGAAAGGAGATAAATTAGCATTGCCTTGCGAGTCAATCGTACTAGCAAAGGCAATAGGCCGTGGGGCTATAGCTGAGGAAAAGATCGATTGGATTACTTTAGCATCAACATTACTAGTATCAATATGTTTATATTTCATAAATTGCAGGTAAAATTTTGGTTATACATTCTCCGAAACCAATTCTTAATTCAGCATTCTGGGCAAAAGCTTTAATTACAATAGTATCATTATCTAAAATGAAACAACGTTCATCGCCATTATCCAAAATAATTGGTTTTTTGCCACCCCAACTTAATTCCAGCATAGAACCAAATGAATCTTCGCTGGGTCCGCTAATGGTACCCGAGGCATACAAATCACCAACATTGATATTACATCCATTGATGGTGTGATGCGCTAATTGTTGAGCCATGTTCCAATATAAATATCTGTGATTAGATTGGCTAATTTTGGTTTGCTTCTGACCTTCGGACTCAAGATAAACTTCCAAATTGATATCAAAATTTCTATTTCCGCTAGATTGCAAATAAGGCAAAATGGGAGCCTCTTGTTTAGGTCCTTCCACTCTAAATGGCGCAAGAGCTTCAAGGGTAACAATCCAAGGAGACACAATGGAGCCAAAATTCTTCGACAAAAAAGGACCGAGCGGAACATACTCCCACCTTTGTATATCACGAGCCGATAAATCATTGAATATCAACATTCCAAAAATATAATCTTCGGCATCATCCACTCGAATATGCTTTCCTAGAGCCGTTTTTTTACCAATAATAAAAGCCATTTCTAGTTCAAAATCCATCAGACGAGTTGGAGCCAAAATCGGTGGTAAAGCATCATCTGGCCGAATTTGTCCTACCGGTCGATGAATTGGCGTTCCACTTACCACAATTGACGAACTTCTACCGTGATAAGCTACTGGAAGGTGTTTCCAATTTGGTAAAAGCGCATTATTAGCATCTCGAAACATTTTACCCACATTAGTAGCATGTTCAATACTTGAATAGAAATCGGTATAGTCACCAATATCAATTGGCATCATCATTTGCACTTCTTCAAGACTAAATAATATGCGGCTTTTATGGTCAGCATTATATTGCAAATCGTGATTTTCGATGCTAAATACTTCGATAATACGAAACCTTACAGCCTGCGTAAATTCCTTGCCTTGAGCAATAAAACTATTAAGGGTGGATTCGAAGAATACAGAAATATCACCTTCTAGGGCATCAAAATAGCCCAAACTTGCCATTTCAGATAAATCAATTATCCAGTCGCCAATACGACTGCCAGCCCGAACGTCCTCCCCAATATTGGTTCTAAAAGTTCCGAAGGGAATATTTTGAATTGGAAAATCCGTATTAACCGGATAATCTACCCAACTTTTAATGCTTAAATCTTTCATCTTCTATTAAGTTTATAAGGTACCTCGTTTTGATTGTTCTAATTCAATACTTTCAAATAAAGCTTTAAAATTACCTTTACCAAAAGATTTAGCCCCTCTGCGTTGAATTATTTCAAAGAAGAAAGTTGGGCGATCTTGCACTGGTTTGGTAAACAATTGTAGAAGATAACCTTCGTCATCACGGTCAATTAAAATCCGAAGCTTTTTCATTAATTCAATATCCTCAGCAATTTCTCCTACACGCATTTTCACAGTATCATAATAGGAATCAGGCACATCAAGAAATTCAACACCATTAGCACGAAGATGAGCAATGGTAATGGCAATATTATCAGTAGCCATGGCTACATGCTGAGATCCAGGTCCAATATAGAAATCTAAAAATTCTTCAATTTGCGATTTTTTTAAGCCATGTGCCGGTTCATTGATAGGAAACTTAACCATAAAGTTATCATTAGCCATCACTTTAGATTTCAATGCAGTGTATTCAGTGGAAATATCTTTATCATCGAAAGAAATTAATTGATCGAATCCAAAAACAGTGCGATAATATTCAGCCACTTTATCCATTTCGTTCCAGTTCACATTGCCAACAATATGATCGACAAAGAGTAAGCCCGTGTTAGCAGGTTGATAAGAAGGCTGCCAAGGGATAAAACCAGGCAAAAATGCACCATGATATTCCGACCGTTGGATGAATAAATGCACGGTTTCGCCGTAAGTATAAACGCCAGCACTCACCACTTTTCCGTCTTTATCTTCCAGTATTTGAGGCTCTTGATAAGAAGTAGCCCCTCGAGCAACTGCTTCATTATACACTTGAACGGCATCATCAACCCATAATGCGATTACTTTTACCCCATCCCCATGTTTTAGGTGATGTTGGGCAATGGGTGAATCTGGATGAAGCGCTGCAGTGAGTACAAAGGTGATCTTGTCTTGACGCAGCACATACGAAGTCCGATCTTTGAGACCTGTTTCCAAGCCTGCATAAGCCACAGGCTGAAAGCCAAATGCTGATTGATAATAATGTGCTGCTTGCTTTGCGTTGCCAACATAGAATTCAACATAATCAGTTCCTTTAAGAGGTAAACAAGTGTTCTTAGTCATTGTATTGCTATTTTAAGGGTTTTGTTATATCGGGAGTTCTAAAAATTGCTTTTTCTTCGTTGGACTTCAATTTTAAAATCCTCACATCGGCAGGCTCAGCGCATCGCATTTACACCAGTAAACTGCGGTTTTAAAATCTTGTCCACCTCAAAAGATTTAATTTTTAGAATCCCTATTATGTAAAATTTTGTAAAATTATCCTAGCCATGATTTATAATAATCCCTAATCTCAATTTCTAAAGCCGATAAGGTTAATTTCAAAGGTTTAAAAGTATCAACCATTACGGCCAATTCTTGGGTATCTTTTTTACCGACGCTCCGCTCGGCAGCTCCAGGATGAGGTCCATGCACCACGCCCATTGGGTGAAGGGAAATTTGACCGTTTTCAATGTCGTTACGACTCATGAAATCTCCATCTACATAGTAAAGCACTTCGTCGGTATCAATATTTGCATGATTGTAAGGTGCTGGGATTGATTGGGGGTGATAATCATACAATCGCGGTACGAAAGCACAAAGCACACAAGCGGCAGTTTCCCAGGTTTGATGAATTGGAGGAGGCAAATGTAAACGTCCTGTTATTGGCTCGAAATCGAAAATGGAGAAGGCGTAAGGGTAAAAATAACCATCCCAACCAACCACGTCAAACGGATGTGCTTGATAATGATAAGGATATAAGTGATTATCGCGTTTGATAATTACTTTATAATCTCCCAATTCAGCATGGGATTTCAGATTTTGGGGAAGCCGAAGATCTCTTTCGTAAATTGGGCTATGCTCCATCATTTGGCCTGATTGGTTAAGATATTTTTTAGGAAATTTAAAGGCTGTACTTGATTCCACAATAAAAAGTCTGTTGTCTTCTGTTTCAAAATCAAGTTGATAAATAACACTTTTTGGGATTATCAGATGGTCGCCATATTTAAAATTGATTTCGCCAAACATCGTTTTCAAAACGCCTTGACCTTTATGAATGAAAATCATCTCAGCAGCTTGGGCATTTTTAAAAAAATAAGTGTTCATTGATTGTCGAGGAGCTGCTAGGCTAATTAAAACGTCCTCGTTACCAAGAACAAGTTGTCTACTTTCAAGATAATCATCAAAAGCATCAATTTTAAAACCCTTAAAACTTCGATTAATCATTAATTCATTATCAACAAATTTTGGACTAATATCTATGACTGGATCTATTGCTAAAACTCTGGTTGGGCGATGAATATGATAGGTTAATGAATATTCAGCAGAGAAACCCTCGGTTGAAATAAGCTGTTCGGAATACAAACTACCATCCTCCTTAAAAAAGGTAATATGTCGTTTGGATGGAAGCTGTCCTAATGAATGATAACGTGACATAGATTGTAATAAAAGGTTAATTGTTCAGTTCACAAATTTAGCGATTTTATAACGTGTAGCAAAAAATATAAAGCAGTAATAAGCTGATAATTATTAGTTCCAAAGTAGCTATGAAAGACTAGAAAATTACTGTGATTTCAGCTGGTGCATTTTAAATCAAATTTTGAAAATTGAGGAGGAATAAACCTAGTTTAAAGCAAAAAAAAAGCTACCGAAAGGGTAGCCTATTAAATTTCCTTAGAGGGAAGAATTGATTAAAAATGCAATTTTTTTCTCATTTCATCAGCACGTTCACGATAACGATTTAACTGTTCTTTTTCAGGATCAATACCTTTTGGTCTTGCTTTGGTACTTTTATTATATTCTTCATTTCTAAAAAGAATAAAATGACAAATACGTTTATAAGCTTCTTTTTGATCGAATGAAGGAAACTGAGCTAATTCATGAGTCACCTTATTTGTAAAAGTTTCTTTGTCTTTTGCCCACACTTCGAGCACTTCATTTCTCTCTTTGGTTGACATATTAAAATCATGATCAAAAACTTTATCTACCCACTTACGTTCCGTTTTATCTACCTCACCATCTACGCCTGCAATTGCAATCATTCCTGCGTAAATAATCTGTTTGTAATTGAAATCTGCCATTTGTTTTAGTTTTAGTTATATTTTTTACTCTCAAAAATGATTGCTAAGATACGCATATTTTATATTCATCAATACATACTTGATACATTTTTTTTATTTTAATTAAAATCAAAAAGTAAGGTTGTTCCAAGCGCTGAATAAAAAATTAATATGAATCAATAAAACAAGCTTAAAAACATGTTTATTAACAACTTACATAATAGCGATGTGCTTAATAAGTTGTTATCTACTCTATTGATAGGACCTACATTCAAAATAATAGTGCAAGGGTTTAATACGAAAAACAACAGTAATTCTAGCTGGCAAGAATAAATAATATTGCAGATTAGACGGTCTACTGATTATTGATTAACCATTTTGAACAAAAAAAACAATGCAATACAGCACTCTTTCATAACTGAAGCTGGTGATTCCTAGCTAAACATCTAAAATCAACACATTTTGCTATCGAATTGACATTCAATAAGAAAGTAAAGAATTCTGTGCAAGATAATGATCTTGACTTTCTGAAAATTTCATTGACAATAAATTGAAGATAAACGTAAAAAAGCATTAACACGCTTTAACTTTTATTAAAGTAATATGTTAATAATTTTGTGGTCGAATTTGAGTTAATAGTTACAATCTTTAAGTTTAATAAAGGCATCTATAAACGCTTGGATACAATTAAAACGGCTTAATTCAAATCCAAGGACCAACGAATATCCTTTTTTAGGCATACGAAACATGATTAAGCATTATAATATTTAACCAATTAAAAATTAAAGCTAACAAGATGAGAGAGTTTATTAAAGTATTCGCGATTGCGATGTTGGGAGGAATGATCGTATTAGGAGGTCAACAAGCCATTGGATTCTTTGATAATGGAATAGGAAGTTTCAAAGAAACAAACGGCCGTTTGGATGATGATGCATTCAATCAAGGAGTTAATTATCAAAACGTCAGTAACAATGGAGCGCTTAATTTACCAAATTTTAAAGAAGCGGCAAAAAAAACAGTTCATGCGGTAGTGTATATTCAAACAGAATTTACGAGCAAGAGCAGTGTTTACGATGATTATTTCAGTCTTGATGATTTTTTTGGAAGGCGAAACCCATCCTTACTAAAAGCCTCAGGATCAGGAGTAATTATCTCTTCGGATGGATACATTGTGACCAATAATCATGTCGTACAAGAAGCTGACAAGATAAGCATCACTTTGAACGATAAAAGAACATATACCGCAAAACTAATTGGAACAGATCCATCAACAGATTTAGCTTTGCTAAAAATAGAGGCAGAAAATCTACAATTTGTAACCTTTGGCAACTCAGACGAAATACAAGTTGGAGATTGGGTTCTCGCAGTTGGTAACCCATTTAATTTAACATCAACAGTTACTGCTGGAATTATCAGTGCTAAAGCAAGGAATATCAATATTTTAGGATCCAACTCAGCAATCGAATCATTCTTACAAACCGATGCGGTGGTAAATCCTGGAAACTCAGGCGGTGCTTTAGTAGATATCGATGGAGAATTAGTGGGTATAAATGCAGCCATTGCCTCACGAACAGGAAGCTATATTGGCTATAGCTTTGCAATTCCAGTTGGGATTGTCAAAAAAGTTGTTACCGATTTAAAAGAATTTGGCATCGTACAAAGAGCCTATATTGGCGTCACCATAAAGGAAGTAGACGATAAAAAAGCCAAATCAATGCAACTTGATTCCATCAAAGGGGTGTATGTTGAAAGCGTTACCGAAGACGGATCAGCCGACGAAGCAGGTATTGAAAATGGCGCAGTTATTCTCAGTGTCAATGGATTTCCAGTAAATAGTACTTCAGAGTTATTAGAGCGAATCGGCGCACATAGACCTGGCGATAAAGTATCGATGCAAGTAGTTCAAAATAAAAAAGAAAAAGAATACACTTTAGTCCTTACGAACAGGTTTGGAAATACCAAGCTCGAACAAATAGAAAACAAACCAGCGGTTGCTAAAATTGGCGCCTCTTTTCAAGATGTCCCTGTAAGTATACAAAATAGTTTGGGCATTGATTTCGGTCAGCAAATCGTGAGTATCGATAATGGCGTTCTAAAAACGGCAGGAATCCGACAAGGTTTTATCATTTTGAAAATTGGCTCAACCATTATTCACACCGAAAAAGATATCATCGATGCACTGGAGTCGAAGACCGGCGGGGTATTAATTGAAGGAATCTATCCAAATGGAGTCAGAGCATACTATGGCATAGGCCTTTAAGAAGAAAAGATGAAACCCGAGTACAAAATACGTAAGTTTAATTAGGAAATTGCAATTGCTTTTCCTATTTTTGTAGGTTCAAGTATAGTGTTAAAATTCATTTTACGAAAAATGGTAATCCAATTATGAGACAGTTAAAAATAACCAAGTCAATTACCAACCGTCAAACCGCCTCCCTTGACAAGTATTTACAAGATATTGGTCGAGAAGATTTAATAACGGCGGAAGAAGAAGTTCGACTTGCACAACTTATTCGGCAAGGTGACCAACGCGCTTTGGATAAATTAACCAAAGCCAATTTACGATTTGTAGTATCCGTTGCAAAACAATATCAAAACCAAGGATTAACGCTCCCTGATTTAATAAATGAAGGAAATTTAGGCTTAATAAAAGCTGCCAAGCGTTTCGACGAAACCCGAGGTTTTAAATTCATATCCTACGCCGTTTGGTGGATTCGTCAATCAATATTGCAAGCCTTAGCTGAACAATCGCGAATCGTGCGACTTCCATTAAATCAAGTTGGGTCATTAAACAAAATTGGGAAAGTATCGGCTAAGCTAGAACAAGAACTTGGTCGGCCAGCTTCTCCAAATGAGATTGCTGAATATCTTGATTTGCCGCTTTACAAAGTTAAGGCCGCATTGAAAATGCATTCCCGCCACGTTTCGGTTGACGCTCCCTTGATGGAAGGTGAAACATCAAGCATGTTGGATGTTATGATTAATAGTGACGAACCCGATACCGATGAATATCTAATTAGAGAATCCCTAGGTCAAGAAATAGCCCGTTCACTCAGCACTTTAAGCGACAAAGAAAGGGATGTCATTAATATGTACTATGGTATTGGCTATGCTCATAGTCACACGCTTGATGAAATCGGTATTAAATTTGGGTTGACCCGAGAAAGAGTTAGACAAATCAAAGAAAAAGCAATTCGCCGACTGAAACATAATTCAAGAAGTAAGCTTCTAAAAGCTTATCTCGGTCAATAATACAAATGTATTAGCACATTGATTTTCAATGTTTTAAAAAGAGAGGTCTAAATAGACTTCTCTTTTTGTTTTAATGCAAGTGCTTTTAAAAATATTACTAACTTGCACCGCTTAAGGAAACATTTTTATCCACTTGATTTTCAATATTATGAGTAAAACAAACTATATTTTTGTCACAGGAGGAGTTACTTCTTCACTAGGCAAAGGTATCATTTCAGCATCCTTAGCAAAGCTCTTACAAGCTAGAGGGTATAATGTCACTATCCAAAAATTAGATCCATACATCAATGTAGATCCTGGAACACTCAACCCATACGAACACGGCGAATGCTATGTTACTATTGACGGCGCCGAAACCGACTTGGATTTAGGTCATTATGAACGTTTTACAAGTCAGCCAACTACTCAAGCCAACAATGTAACCACTGGAAGAATTTATTCAACCGTAATCAACAAAGAGCGCAGAGGTGATTATTTGGGTGAAACCGTACAGATTATACCCCATATTACCGACGAGATAAAAAGTAGAATTAAGCTTTTAGGCAATGAAGGGGATTTCGATTTTGTCATTACCGAAATTGGTGGAACAGTTGGTGACATTGAATCTCTACCATACATTGAAGCCGTTCGTCAGTTAAAATGGGAAATGGGGAATCAATCCATTGTGATACATCTTACCCTCATCCCCTATCTCGCGGCAGCTGGTGAATTGAAGACTAAGCCCACCCAGCACAGTGTCAAACAACTACTTCAATTAGGTGTGCAACCCGATATTTTAGTTTGTCGAACTGAGCACCATTTAAACCTCAACATCCGTCATAAAGTAGCCCTTTTCTGTAATGTTGAAACAACCTCTGTCATCGAAAGTATCGACACCGATACGATCTACAACGTTCCTTTATTAATGAAGGAAGAAGGCTTGGATACCGAAGTACTTCGTAAACTAAACATCAAAGACAACCGCAAGACTGTACTCACCCAATGGGAAAACTTTCTAAAAAGACTCAAAAATCCAATTCATGAAGTTAACATAGCCCTAGTTGGAAAATACGTTGAACTCAAAGATTCCTACAAATCAATTCTCGAATCCTTTGTGCATGCCAGCGCCGAAAACTTGTGCAAAATCAACATCAAAATGATTTCATCGGAAAAAGTGAGTGATGAAAATGTGGATTATATGCTAAAAAACATGGATGGTATTTTAGTTGCGCCAGGTTTTGGAAACCGAGGAATCGAAGGCAAAATTACAGCAATTCGATTTGCAAGGGAAAACAACATCCCCTTTTTAGGCATTTGCCTAGGGATGCAATGCGCTGTTATTGAATATGGTAGAAATGTATTAGGTCTTGAGGACGCCCATAGCACGGAGATGAATCCTAGAACCAAGTATCCAGTGATTGATATGATGGACGAACAAAAATCAATTGACAATATGGGAGGAACCATGCGTTTGGGTGCTTATACTTGTCAAATTGAAAAAGACAGCAAAGCTTATCTTGCCTACCAAAAGCAAACCATTGAAGAGCGCCATCGCCACCGCTATGAATTTAACAATAAATATCTGCAAGATTATATCCAAGCAGGTATGATCGTAACAGGCGTCAATCCAAAACGTAATTTAGTTGAAATAGTTGAAATTAAAAGCCATCCATGGTTTGTTGGCGTTCAATTTCACCCCGAATACAGCAGCACAGTAGCCAATCCTCATCCTTTGTTTGTTGGATTTATCAAAGCTGCGCTTAACAAAAAATAATTAAACCTATGCATGAACAAAACAGCAAATATATTTTAGAATCTGTCGCTAGTAAACGAACTTTTGAAGATGCAGGATGGACTCTAGAATCACCCGATAAGAACGAACCAGGATTGGTAAGAGCCATTTATCAAAAAAAGCAAATCACGCTTGGAGACCTCCATGAAGGTTTGTACCGTTTTGAAGATTGGTTACCAACTCATCGCAGGTTGAAAGGCTCCTACGCACCCATCACCTATAAGAGCGAAGCCTTATCAAAACATTTAGGCTTACGAAATCTGTATATCACCTTCAGTGGATACTGGCCAGAAAAAGGTATATCGATGAGCACTTGCTCATTCAAAGAAACAGAATCCTATTCAGTGGTAGCCCGCTTGCCTTTAGCGGAAAAGAGAATTTTAGTAGTGGCCTCTGCAGGAAATACCGCAAGAGCTTTTGCTAAAGTTTGTTCTGATAATGACATTCCACTCTTGCTTTGTGTACCTGAGGATAATTTAGACGCCTTATGGTTTGAGGAACCAATTAAGCCAAATGTGCGACTTATTTCATCGGTTTCCGGTAGCGACTATTTTGATGCCATTCATTTAAGCAATATCGCATGCGAAATGGAAGAATTCATTGCTGAGGGCGGGGCTAAAAACGTAGCCCGAAGAGACGGAATGGGAACTACTACCCTATCAGCAGTCACACATATAGGAAAAATCCCTGACTATTATTTCCAAGCCATTGGCAGCGGAACTGGAGCAATTGCAGCTTGGGAAGCTAATTTACGCCTTATTGCCGACGGACGTTTTGGTGATAATAAAATGCAACTCATGGTAAGTCAGAATTTTCCTTTTCACCCAATCTACGATGCTTGGCAAGTTCGGTCACGTGATTTATTACCCATGGATGACAGTCAAGCAAGAAAGCAAGTGGAGGAGATTATTGCAAAAGTGCTTTCAAACAGAAAACCACCCTATGCCATCGTAGGCGGTCTTTTTGATGCCATGATGGATGCCGGCGGCGAAGTTCTTTTGGTAAATAATGAAGAATTGATTGAAGGTTCAAGTATTTTCGAAAGCTTAGAAGGAATTGATATTCACCCTGCTTCGGCAGTGGCAGTGGCAAGTTTGATGCAAGCAGTGAAAGCCGGAAAAGTACAAGCAGATGATTTAATAATGCTTAATATAACAGGCGGTGGCGAAGAAAGATTTAAAAAATCACATCAATTGTATTATCTACAACCTGAAATAATATTCCCAATCAATCCTGATAAAGAGCAAGTGCATCAAGCGCTAAAGCAGCTATTTGAATTTTAAATAAACGAGTTACTATATTCAATTCACTATTACCTGCGAAAAAAACGCTATACTTAATGACCATCAATTATTATCCTTTTTCTTAAAGAATAAATTGATGGTCAATGTTTTTTTAATCCATTAGAATAGAGGGCAAATAAATTACTGAAAGGCAATCCCCAAACAAGAATTAGAAGTATCTATTTAATGAAACGCTGGAAGTCCCAATAAGAAAGGTAGAATTACTAGTTTGAAAAGATTGTTATCCTCCGAAACAAATTCAAAAGCTATCTATTTTAAAACTAGAAGAACAGTTTAGAGATATAAAACACAATAATAGCAATAATTGCGCTGAGGGGAATTGTTAAAATCCAAGCCCAAAAGAGCTTAACTGTAATTCCCCAACGTACAGCACTTAATCTTTTAGTGGCGCCAACACCCATGATAGATCCAGTGATAGTATGAGTTGTACTAACAGGAATTTTCAGAAATTCAGTAATAAAAAGGGTAATAGCGCCAGCCGTTTCAGCAGCAACTCCTTCGAAAGGGGTTACCTTAGTAATTTTAGTTCCCATAGTTTTTACGATTTTCCAACCGCCACTCATGGTACCAGCAGCAATAGCAGTATAGCAAGCAATAGGAACCCAATTAGGCATTTCAAAATCGCCAAAAGCAAGAGGAAGCGAGGTGTTTTGGCTAGCATGCAGCCATAAAGTTACCCAGATAATCCCCATAACTTTCTGAGCATCGTTGCCTCCATGTCCAATACTAAAAGCAGCAGAGGAAACTAGCTGTAATCTTTTGAACCATTTAGTAGAATGAAAAGTATTTAGTGAACTCAAAAACAAAGCAAATACGCTCATAATAATTACTACGGTAGCGAGCAGAATCCATTTAAAATTTTTGGAATCCATTATAACGCTTAGCGAATGGGAGTCATATTGTTCAACAACGTTTGTTTCAATTTTAAAAACCAATAACAAAATGATGGTAACAATAACTGAAACGGACACAAATTTTGCCCAAAAACTTTTAGTGGCCGAATTTAGAAACCAAATAGAGATAAGGTAAGCGATGAAAAAGCCAATAATTGGGGCTAATACAATGAAGCTTGCAGTTTTACCAATCATTTCAAGATTAATACTACTAAAGCCAGCATGGGCAAGTGCCGCACCGGCAAATCCACCAATCAAAGTGTGGGATGACGATGACGGAATTCCATAATACCAAGTTAAAAGATTCCAAATGATCGCAGCAAAAAGTCCTGAAATAATTACCTGAAAGGTTATAAACTGCTCGTAAACCGTTTTGGCAACTGTATTAGCAACGCCATGTTCTTTGAAGACAAAATAAGCAACAAAGTTGAAAAATGCTGCCCAAAGAACCGCTTGAGTAGGTGTTAAAACCTTGGTGGAAACAATGGTAGCTATAGAATTAGCAGCATCATGAAAACCATTAATAAAGTCGAAAATAAGCGCTAGAACAATGATAAAAATAACGATCTCCATAACCCATCGCCTAAGCGTATTTAACTATAATTGAAGTAATTACATCCGCTGCATCTTCACATTTATCAGAAACAAACTCCATACTTTGCAATAGATCTTTCATTTTAATAATGGTGGCAGCATCTTTTTCATTTTGTAGCAAGGCACCTAAACTTGACTCAAAAATATCGTCCGCTTCGTTCTCCAATCGATTAATCCGAATACAATGTTCTTGAATTGCCTTAACGTTATTTAAATTTCGTAATCCATAAACGGCCTTTTTCACTTCTTCGATTGCCAAGCCATTTATTCTGGTAAATTCAAAGATATCCTTTCCAAAAGTCTCCATCTTGTAAATCATGATTTTTTTGGATGAACCATCAATAAAATCGGCAATATCATCAATAGCAGAAGCCAATGCATGAACATCTTCGCGATCGAAAGGCGTGATAAAGTTTCTGCCCAATTCCATAAACGTTTGATGCGTTATTTCATCATTTTTATGTTCAAAGTCCTTTATTTGTTTAATAAAATCGTTTCTACTTTCAATATCCTTAGCAGATATTACCTTCTCAAATAATTGGTTCATTATTACAAGGTTCTCTGTAGCTTGTTCAAACAAATTGTAAAAAACTTTATTCTTGCTAGAAAAAGATTTAAAAAAGTTAGATAATGTCATGTTTCCTTTTTGTTTATTTTGATTTGCAAAGATAGTAAGCGGATAGGTAATATCTTTCATTTACTAAAGCTTAATAATAACTTAACTTTGAAATAATATTAACTAAGATAATCAGCATGATAGAAAACTTGTCAGCCATAAAAACTTAAAATATTCTACCTTTGCCAAGAATTTAGCATGAATAAAAACGCTGAGAACAATCAACAAATTCAAATAAAGCGTTAAACAAACGAACAATTGAGATAAATGAATATTTACCTAATCTTGGTAATACTGTTAATGATTTTCGCGGTTGTTGACTTAATCGTAGGGGTTAGCAATGACGCAGTTAATTTCATAAATTCAGCCATAGGCTCTAATGCCGCACCGATTAAAATCATCCTGCTCATTGCAGCTTTAGGCATTTTGGTTGGGGTAACTTTCTCGAACGGAATGATGGAAGTAGCACGCAATGGGCTTATCAATCCTGAGCATTTTAATTTCGCTGAAATTATGTTAATTTTTGTAGCGGTAATGATCACCGATGTGATACTCTTGGATGTTTTCAATACCTACGGCATGCCAACCTCCACTTCGATCTCAATAATTTTTGAATTATTAGGCGCCTCCATTGCCATTGGAATATTCAAAATAATCGAACATGCAGAATACTCAAACATAGCCCAGCTCATCAATCTAAAAACTACCACCCACATTTTTACAGGAATCTTTCTTTCGATTTTCATTTCTATTTTTAGTGGGCTCATTATCCAATTTTTTTCCCGCTTAGCCTTTACCTTTAATTTGCAACTGCGGATGAAATATTTGGGCGCTGTATATGGAGGAATCGCCTTAACAGCTATTATTTACTTCATTTTGGTCAATGGTTTAGGCGGCTCCACTTATGCCGATGTAGTAATTATCAAGGCTGGAGAACCCTATATGGGAGTTCTAAGCTGCAAAGCCATAAGTTTATCGCAATATGCCAAAGACATGTCATGGCAAATCAATATAATTAGTTTTCTTATTTGGACCAGCATATTGCAGTTATTAATGTGGTTATCTAAGATTGATATATTAAAAACAACCGTTTTCATAGGCACTTTTGCCTTGGCAATGGCCTTTGCTAGTAACGATTTAGTGAATTTTATTGGAGTCCCGATGGCGGGTTACGAATCGTACGTAGATTATATATCGCAGGTAAAGCTTAATCCGAATAATTTTTTAATGGAGTCCTTAAATCATCCATTCAAATCGCCAGCAACCATACTTGTGGTGTCAGGATTAGTGATGGTAATAACCCTATGGACCTCAAAAAAAGCAAAAACGGTGGTAAAAACATCCCTCGACCTTGCAAGACAAGAAGAAGGAGAGCAAAAATTTTCGACAAATGCCTTAGCCCGCGGAATATACAGACAAGCTTTAAGACTTAATATTGTCCTTGAAAAATACATCCCTAGCCGGATCCAAGCTTTTGTCAGAAAGCAATTTTCAAACACCCAAAAGCAAACCAAAGGCAGTACCAGCGGAAAGGAAGTGCCAGCATTTGACATGTTGCGAGCCTCGGTAAATCTTGTAGTTGCAAGCATCATAATTGCGACCGGCACCGCTAACACAATTCCGCTATCCACTACTTATGTCACCTTTTTAGTATTGATAGGCACATCATTAGCCGATAATGCTTGGGGGCGCGATAGCGCTGTATATCGAATTTCTGGCGTTATTTGGGTAGTCTCGGGTTGGCTCATGACGGCATTTATCGCTTTTGCATCGGCATTTGGAATGGCTGTCTTATTCCATTTCACAGGCGTATATGGTATTTTTGGAATGTCAATTTTCACCGTTATCATTTTTTATTTTACCCATATTATCCACAAGAAAAATAAGGGCGCTAAAGATAAATTTGCCATTCAACAAGAATTACTTGAACAAATTGGGGTCTTTGAAAGCTGTAATAACAAAATAATCAGCACCTTAGAATTTATCAAAACAGAAACGGAAAATATCCTAAATGCGTTAGACACTTACGATAGGAAGCTAATTTTAACTTCCAAGAATCATATTCGGGAAATAACTAACGAAACCAAGCTTTTAAAGAAAAACGTCCATCTCACCCTTAGTAAAACGAATAAAGAAACCGTCCATTACGGTTTATACTATGTACAAGTAGTGGATCATTTGCGCGAATTGGTTCATTCACTCGATTATATTGTTCAACCAGCTTACGAACACATCGAAAACAACCATATTAAATTGAGTAAACAAGAGCGAGAAGATTTACTGGAGCTCAATCAATATTTAAATGAATTCATCAAAGGATTAACAAAAGAAATTAATTTACGAAAATACCTGCAAGTTGAAGAATTAATTGAAGAACAACAGCAAATCTTAGATTTCATACAGCATATACGACAAAATCAAGTAGATAGAATCTGCACAAATAGCACCAAATCCAAATCCTCCTTACTAGTCTTTGGCATTGTGCACGAATACAATAATATAGTATTACAGTTGATAAATTTATTGAAATCGCAAAGCAACTTCAATAAATGAGAAAGCTATTTCTAGAAACAATAAAAAACATTAAATGCGAATAATAGTTTTTGGCGCATGGATATTTACTAATTTTACACTTTAACAAATTTAAACTGATACACTATGGCAAAGACCGCAGAAGATATTTTAAAAGAGGCTATATTATTGGAAATGAAAGGGAAAGCTTTTTATTCAGCCGTGGCTGAAAAAAGTGATAGTCCAGCCGCAAAAGAAATTTTTGAAATGATGGCGCGCGAAGAAGATGAGCACATCGCTTTTTTGAGCAAACAATTTCAGAATTACGAGAAGACACAGCAGTTTATAAAACCCGATGGATATCATGATCCAGAAGGCGAAGAAGTGGCGCTGAAAGTCCTTACCGAGCAATTGAAAAAGGAAACCAACGCTGCCAGTTTTGAAGCGGCCGCCATTTCGGCAGCCATCGATTTCGAAACCAGAGCCGTTAAAATTTACAGTGAGCGCGCCGCCGAAGCGATAGATCCTCTGGAAAAAGAACTCTATACGATGTTGGCAAAATGGGAAAGTGGACATCAAAAAGCATTACATGAAATGAATGAAGTGCTTAGAGAAGATATCTGGAACGACAATCAATTTTGGGCCTTTTAGATTCCTACATTTGAAGCCTGATAAGCTGATTATTACAAGCCATTAAGCTTTTTCTGGAATAACTCACTTTTTTTCAAGCAAACAACACAGCGCAAAAGCACCTGAAAACATTAGGTGCTTTTGCTTTTATCCCAAAAGCAAGCAGCTATATGTAAATGTTTTTCAAGCATTTATGAGTATCTTCCATAAAATTTGCTATAAAACAAAAGAAGCAAAAACTAGCAGAAGGGCTATCAAAACAAAAGAGCAAGAAAATAAGCCATAAAATAATCAAAATCAATACAAAAAAGGCTTGTTTGAATGTAAATAATTTATACTTTTGCAGTCCTTAAATTTTAACAACAATATTAACTTTTAAAAGACAAATTTATGTTGAATCGTTATGAAACCGTTTTCATTTTAACTCCCGTTTTATCTGAAGATCAGGTAAAGGAAGCGGTAAATAAGTACAACGACTTAATCACCCATGCCGGTGGATCGATTGTGCATACAGAGAATTGGGGTTTAAAAAAATTAGCCTACAACATCAAGAAAAAGACGACTGGATTTTACAATTTAGTTGAATTTGATGCAGAGAGTGCTTTTGTGAAAGACTTTGAAATTGCTTTCAAACGCGATGAGCGTATTTTGCGTTTTCTAACTGTAAAGCTTGACAAGCATGCCACAGCTTATAGCGAAAAACGCAGAAATGCAAGAACCGAGAAAGTAGCTGCAGAAGCTTAATTTGTTAAACCTAAAAATCGACTAATAAAATGGCCACAAGTTCAGAAATTCGTTATCTAACCCCAATAGCGGTTGATACCAAAAAGAAAAAATACTGTCGTTTCAAAAAGAGCGGTATTAAATACATTGATTACAAAGACGCAGGTTTTCTACTCAAATTCGTTAACGAACAGGGTAAAATTCTTCCTCGCCGTTTGACTGGTACTTCATTGAAATACCAAAAGAAAGTAGCTCAAGCAGTTAAAAGAGCTCGTCATATTGCATTAATGCCTTACGTAAGTGATCTTTTAAAATAAGGAGGGAAACATGAAGATAATATTAAAACAAGATATCGCCAAATTGGGCTTTACTAATGACATAATCAGTGTAAAAGATGGATACGCTCGTAATTTTCTAATCCCACAAGGCTACGCAATTCAAGCTACTGTGCAAAACGAAAAAATTCTAGCTGAAAACCTTAAACAAAAAGCCCATAAAGAAGAGAAAGTTCGTACTCAAGCACAAGTAATTGCTGACAGCATTCAAGCCATCAGCTTGCAAATTGGCGCTAAGGTAGGTACTAGCGGCAAAATTTTTGGATCTGTTAATTCCATGCAAATTGCTGACGCACTGAAAGAACAAGGAATCGAAATTGACCGTAAGAAAATTATCGTTGATACCGAAAAAATCAAAGAAGTTGGAGAATACACCGCCACCGTTAACCTTCATCGTGATGTTAAAGCAACTATCAAATTTGAAGTTATCGCTGAATAAAATTCAAATCACACCTCGTAAAATCCCGTTATTCAAGCATTAACGGGATTTTTTTTGCTATCTTTCGACCCAATTTCAAGAATTACTACTATATGCTGAGCAAAAACCAAATAAAAGATATAAAGCAATTACATCTTACCAAATTTCGACATCAATTTCGACAATTTATAGCCGAAGGGCCTAAATTGGTAGAAGAATTTTTGAATAGCAATTTTAGAATTTCGCAGATTTACGGAACCAAAGATTGGCAATATGCGGGTGAGCATAAGCTCCAAAACTTCAGTTTAATAAGTGATAAAGGCTTAGCCGCCATTAGTTTAATGAGCACCCCAAATCAAGTAATCGCCATTATTGATTACCCAGAATCTGCAGCAATGGAATTTGCGAAAGGAGACTTAATCATCGCGCTAGATACGATTCAAGACCCAGGAAATTTAGGAACTATCATCCGCATCGCTGATTGGTTTGGCATTAAAAAAATAGTTTGTTCCCCCTCCACCGCTGATGCATTTAGTCCCAAAGTGGTACAAGCTAGCATGGGAGCACTCACTCGAATTAATATCACCTATCTTGAACTTGAACCTTGGCTAAAAGAACTACCCGAAAACACCGCCATATATGGGGCGTTACTAGACGGCAAAAACATCTATTCAACTGATATACAACAACAAGGAATAATTGTAATTGGCAACGAAAGCAAAGGAATAAGTGAATCAATCGAAAAATTAATTACCCACAAAATAAAAATCCCTGCCCATTCCGAATCCAAAATGGAATCCCTCAATGCGGCCATTGCCACTGCCATTATATGTGCTGAATTTCGCCGACCTAGATAAAGAAATAAAGCTGCTGACCTAAACTATTTGCAGAAAAAAAATAGCTATATATAGTGAAGAATATAATCACGATAATTCCTTTACATGCAAAACAAAATAATGCTAAAACATCCACCATTTGTCAAGCAAAGAAATTAGCTAAATAGCAATAACTATCAACATAGTTTTGCTTTTTACTTATAATTTTGAGTTAATTTTGCCGTTCAGAAATAATATAAACACAAGGCTATGTTGCTATATTTCAAAGTTTTTTTGATTGTCATCATCTTGCTAAGTCTTGCTTTTGCGGGCATTGCGATAAAAATGTTTTTTATAAAAGGAGCTTTTTTCACTAAACAATGTAGCACTATTGAGACCGACCCAGGAGGTCGCCATAATTGCAGTTGTGGTCAAAAGCCAGCAGAAGAACGTTGCGAGAACTACGAAGCACACCATGGAAAAGGAGCAGATGCAGCGCGGCACATCCATACCGAACGATTGGTAATCAAACAATGGTGAAATCCAGTTTTACAAAATTTGCAATGCGACTTACGGTTTCTGAATAATCGACTTTAGTTGAGGGCTTACAAAATATTGATAATTTCCAACACTATCAGAATAGATAAAATACACCGCCAGATCTTGGTGGTTTTTCAAAAAATCAATTCCTTTTTCCAAACCCATAACCATAAAAGCAGTGGCATAAGCGTCCGCTTTAGCAGCAGTTTTTGCAATAACGGTGGCGCTTAACAAACGTTGGTCGATAGGATAACCAGTCAGCGGGTTGATGGTATGCACAATTTTAGCCCCGTCTTTACGATAGAATTTGCGATAATTTCCACTCGTAGCCAACCCATTTTTGGATAAAGGAATGACGGTTGACAGTTTACTCCCATATTCGGCACTATCGACAGGCAACTCCACTCCTACTTGCCAAAGCGTACTATCCGGTTTCATTTCGCTGGCAAAAACCTCACCACCAATATCGACCAAATAATGTTTAATATTCAGTAATTCAAGATATTGTGCCACAACATCCACGGAATAACCTTGCGCTATGGCATTGAAATCGAGTTGAACGCGAGGATCTTCCTTAATCATTTTCCCATTGACACAGACTATCTTCTGATAACCAACAAACTGCATAATGCTATCGACCATTTCCGTGCTCATATTACGCCTAATTTCCTTCCCAAATCCCCATGCTTCAACCAAAGGGCGAACTGTGATGTCAAACAATCCACCAGTAGCTTTGGAAACTTCCATCGCCAAATTAAAATTCCCCATAAAAATAGAATCTAATTCAACCGGTTCATTTCTATTGACTTTTGAAATAATAGAGGCTTCGTTATAATTAGAGGCAGACAAATCAAATTGCTGAAGTAGAGAATCAATTTGCTCGCTAAGATTTCTATTTTGTGAGTCGTAATAGCTAATCGAGTAATAAGTGCCTTGCGCTTCGCCTTGAATGACGATTTTACTCAAAACAACTTGTTTCTTAGTGTCACAAGACTGTAAAATAATGAGTGAACAAATTAGTAATGAGAACGTTAAAAATATTTTTTTCATAAAATAATAGATTGTATAAGACGATTATAAAGTAGCAATGAACCTTAGGAGATAGCAGCTCAAAAATAGAAAAACACAATGGATAAATCTGAATATTTAAATTAAAAAAACAGACTCCTTGATGAATGAATTAATAATATTTGTTCCAGTATAAAACACTAGTTTCTACAGAAATTATCAAGTACTAGTAGAGGACTATAGCCTCATCATGAACCCATAACTCTGTGTAGATATTTTCTCAATTCATACAACTCTTCATGTCCTCCAATCACAAACGAAAGAAAATTCCGAGCGAAGTATAAACAGCCTCAATGATAATAAATAGGCATTCACTTTGTATTTGGTTTTTTAAGTACTTGGCTACTCTTCAAGCTTTCCAAAGCTTCTATTAGAGCCATTTCAACTTTTGACCAGCATACATGAAAATAAGTATTTACGCAATTGGGATTTAAGAACTTAAGTTTTTAATGTATGAATTGTGCCGTTTTTTATTAATTTATAACGAAAGCAAATTATTTAGATTTTAATGGGACAAACCATGCAAACCAAAGAGCCCAGCTAAACCAAATTAAATATAGCCATTCCCCTGTTTGAAAATATCTAAAACCGAATAAACTAAATAATCCTAAAAATCCTAGCATGCAGTTTTTCCTAAATTCTTTTTTCATATTAATTACACAAATTTAAAATTAAAACGATAAAAAAAACATATAAATTTGACAATATGGTATCTACACTTCCTTTGCTTCTATAAACCTTCTTAAAATTTTCCCTTCTTCTGTTCAGTATTTTAAAAAACAACTACGGTATTTTTATCTTTTTAATTTAATTTTACACCTTTGACAAAATAGCAAACAAGAGATTGTGTAACATTTTCAATCAAGCTGCAAGCGTTGAAGTGGGTTATTATGTTTGAATTAGGTTTGTAAAAATTAATTATTAGAACTTCTATTTTCCACGTTTGAATTCTTTAAGTTCTTTGAATATTTTCTTTAACCCAATATTGAGTCAAACAGAGGGATTAGAAAATAAAGAGACCGATAAAATCGATCTCCTTATAAAATTATCCTCCAAAATCATCGAAGGCAATCATTTCTGACGGAACGCCAAGTTCATCTAGCATTTTGAAGACCGCACTGTTCATCATTGGAGGGCCGCAGAGATAGTATTCAATTTCTTCAGGTTCTTCATGCGTGCGCAAGTAATTTTCCAGAATAATTTGATGAATGAAACCAACATAACCAGTCCAATTATCCTCTGGCATAGGTTCGGACAAGCCAATATTAAAGGTAAAATTAGGAAATTCTTCCTCAATTGCTCTAAATTGGTCTACGTAGAATAATTCACGAAGCGAACGTCCACCGTACCAGAAAGTTGCTTTCCGATCGGTCGTTTTCTTAGTATGAAACAAGTCGAAAATATGCGAGCGCATAGGAGCCATACCTGCACCACCGCCAATAAACATCATTTCGCGTTTAGTGTCTTTAATAAAGAATTCGCCATAAGGGCCCGACACCATTACTTTATCACCAGGTTTAAGGTTAAAAATATAGGAAGAACAAATGCCAGGATTGACATTTTTGAAACCTTTAATTTTTGGATCCCAAGGTGGTGTAGCAATACGAACATTTAGCATCACAATATTTCCTTCGGCAGGATGATTAGCCATCGAATATGCACGATAAATTGGTTCAGGATTTTTCATTTTCAAATTCCACATATTAAATTTGTCCCAGTCACCACGGTAAGCAGGAGCGACTTCAATATTTTTATAATCGACCTCACATTTAGGCACATCAATCTGAATATAGCCCCCAGATCTAAATTCAAGGCGCTCGCCATCGGGAAGCTTCACCACAAACTCTTTAATAAAAGTAGCCACATTATTGTTGGAAACCACGGTACATTCCCATTTTTTAATACCAAAAATTTCGTGAGGGACACCAATTTTCATATCGCCACGCACTTTAACTTGGCAACCTAAACGCCAATGATCAGCAGCTTCCTTACGGGTGAAAAAACCTTTTTCGGTAGGCAGCATATCGCCCCCTCCATCATAAACCTGACATTTGCACATGCCACAAGTTCCACCTCCACCGCATGCCGAGGGAAGAAAAATCTTTTCGTTTGACAAGGTTGAAAGCAAGGAACTTCCAGGTTCAACAGTGATTTCGTTTTCCTCATTTATTGTTATCTTTGAGGTACCTTGTGGAGTAAGTTTTAGCTTGGCATAAACGAGTATACCAACCAAAGCAAGCATTATGCTAAGAAAAAGCACCACACTAATCAGAATGGAGGTCGACAGAGATATTTCTAAAAAAACCATTTTTATATTTTTTATGTTAATGATTACAATTTAATTCCCATGAATGACATGAAGGCAATCCCAATAAGGCCGGTAATTATAAAAGTAATACCGAGTCCTTTGAGTGGTTTTGGCACATTTGAATAGGTAATTTTTTCTCTAATAGCAGCAACAATAACAATAGCCACCATCCAACCAAATCCAGAACCTAATCCGTAAACAGATGCTTCAGCAAGAGTTTCATATTCACGCTCTTGCATAAATAAGGAGCCTCCTAAAATAGCGCAATTCACGGCAATAAGCGGCAAGAAAATCCCAAGTGAGTTATACAATGCAGGAGAGAATTTCTCAACAGCCATTTCAACTAATTGAACCATGGATGCAATAATAGCGATAAACATAATAAAGCTTAAAAAGCCCAAATCCACATCTGCATATTCAGGACCGAGCCAAGAAAGTGCGCCGGCAACCAAGAAATATTTATTCACCAAAAAGTTTACAGGGACTGTAATAATTTGAACAAACACGACTGCGATACCCAAACCGATTGAAGTTTTTACTGTTTTAGACACGGCCAAATACGAACACATACCAATAAAGTACATGAACACCATGTTTTCAATAAAAATTGATTCTATAAAAAGATTAAATAATTCCATTGCTTTTCATTTTTAAGATTTCCATTAATTTTCTTGTAAGTCTTCATTCCGTGATCTTTGAATCCAAATAATGATAGCCACAGATATCAAAGCCATGGGAGGAAGAATTGCCATACCATTTCCCACATAACCCATATCAAAAAAGGCCTGGGGCACGATTTTAACAGTCCCAAAAAATGGAAGTGTTAGAGAGCCACTAGGGCTAAAAATTTCACGAAACGCAGCAACCAAAAGAAGAATTAATCCATAACCAAATCCGTTGCCCAAACCATCGAGAAAAGATGGCCATGGTTTATTTTGCATTGCAAAAGCCTCATAACGACCCATGAGGATACAATTCGTAATAATTAACCCTACAAAAACAGAGAGTTGCTTACTTACATCATAAGAAAATGCTTTAAGAATTTGGTCTACCAGAATAACCAGTAAAGCCACCACCACTAATTGCACTATAATTCGAATTCGGGATGGAATCGTATTTCTTAAAACAGAAATAATTGTATTTCCGATGGCGGCAACAGCAATTACTGAAAGAGCCATCATAAAAGCAGGCTCAAATTTTACGGTAACGGCAAGTGCGGAGCAAATTCCCAAAACTTGCACCGTGATAGGATTTTCCTTATTAAAAGGATTTGTTATTAGTCGCATGTTTTTGGGAGAAAACATGGGCTCTCTTTCTTTAATTTCCTGACTCATTGCTTGATTTTTGGGTTTTAATAAAATTTACATAATTAACTAAACAATCCTTTATCATATCCGTAACGCCGTTACTGGTAAGAGTACCACCTGAAATGGCATCAACTCCATTATCGAGTGCAATAGCTTTTTGATTGGCAACACCTCCTTTTACAACCGAAATTGATTTAAAATCACTGGCGTCATCAAATATTTTTTTTCCTTTAAACTGGTCTGAAAACACTTTCTCACCAGCTTTTGGTTTTTGAGCTATCTCCGCTCCCAATCCAGGGGTTTCAGATTTATGGTCGAAATTGGCACCGTAAACAGTATTCAAATCATCTTCAAGCGCAATATTTCCCCAGATAGAACTCCATAATCCTTTACCAAGCAGTGGAATTATGTAGTATTTTTTACCGTCGATATCAGCCACAAAGATTGGCAGGTTACCTTTTTTAGTTTTTTGAACTGAACTCAATTCCTTTTTTAAATCCACATCAAAGGCTCGTAAATTTCCTTTTGTAAATTTCCCATTTTCGTAAACACTTGTCACCTGGCCATCCACAGAGACTATTAACTCCTCAGAAATTTTCGAATCATAAATTTGCTCAGCATTCTTTGCCGTTGATTGAATACCAATAGACGCTAGGATATTCTGCATTTTTTCGATCCTAACATTTTTATCTTGGAAGGGTTTAAGACTAATCGAGGCGACTGTAAGCACTACCGCCACACCCACAACCAAAACCGAGGCGTAGGTGAATATATATAAGTTTCCGTTCTTATTCATAATGATAAATTTAGATTTTTGCTTGACTTAACTTAGCACGCTTCATTCGTCGTTTTATATTATTTTCAACAACAAAATAATCGATAAGAGGAGATAACACATTGACCAACAGAATTGACAACATGACCCCTTCAGGGAACGCAGGATTTAGCACTCTAACGATAATCGCAATCACTCCCCCTAAGAATCCATAAATCCACTTACCGGTTTCGGTTTGAGCAGCTGTCACTGGATCGGTAATCATAAATACTCCACCAAAAGCGAATCCACCGATAAGAAGGTGCTGATAAGCAGGAAAGTCCAAGTAGTTATTATGTGGAAACAGGTCTTGCATACCATTTAATAAAAGGCCCATTGCCAAACCTCCGGCAAAAAATGACAGCATCAATTTCCAGCTAGCCACGCCTGTATAAAGTAATATTGCCGCACCGATCATAATGGCGATAAAAGAAGATTCGCCAATGGAACCTGGGTAATTACCAATTATCATTTCGGTAATTGATAAACCAGAACCATTATTGGAGGCTAATTCAGCGAGAGGCGTGGCTCCTGAATAGGCATCAGCTTTCTCCGAAATCCAAACAGCATCGCCCGACATGGATTGAGGATAAGCAAAAAACAGAAATGCGCGAGTTAAAAGCGCTGGGTTCACCACATTCATTCCTGTGCCACCAAATACTTCCTTTCCGAAAATGACGGCAAAGATAACCGCAACAGCAACCATCCATAATGGCGTGCTAACAGGAAGAATAAGTGGAATCAACATACCACTCACAAAAAATCCTTCATTAACTTCATGCCCTCTTTTTTGGGCAAAAATTATTTCAGTTCCCAAACCTACTACATACGAAACTATAATGAGGGGAAGCACTTTAATAAATCCATAGGAAAAGGCGTCGAAAAGTCCTACCGATTCGCCTAAGGATTTAAAATGCAAATTACCCACATTCCACATTCCAAAAAGTAGAGCAGGAATAAGGGAAACAACCACTATAAACATGGTGCGCTTCATATCCACAGCATCACGGATATGACTTCCTTTTGTCGTTACATGATTTGGAACAAAAAAGAAAGTTTCAGCTGCATCAAATAAGGAGTGAAAAGCGTGGTACTTTCCACCTTTCTGCACATGCGGTTTAACTGAATCTAAAATATTTCTAATTGCTTTCATTGGCTATAAATAAATTAATTTTGATTAACTAGCTCATTTCTTTGCGAGTCAAATTGAGTCCGTTTCTTAATATAGATTGCATATTTATTTTGGAAGTACTGATATATTCGCATAGCGCAATATCCTCTTCGTCAAGTTCATAAATACCTAAGTTCTCAATTTTTTCGATATCATCGATCATGATTGCTTTTAAGAGCTGAATTGGCATAATATCCATTGGCAGAACCTTTTCTAAAGCGCCAGTAACAACAAAAGCACGCTCACCACCATTAATATTAGTATCTAATCGATATGTTTTATTCGGGCTTAGCCACGAAAAAGCAGTTCGATAAAAGCTGTGCTTTTTGGGTGAAGGAATCAACCAACCGAAAAAAGCATGATAATTACCCTCAGGGATTACACTGATGAGATTATGGTAATACGATAAGTAACCGCTCAAGTCTATTTTGGTACCAGTCAAAACATTACCACTAATAATTCTAACAGGGTCCTTATCTAAGAGATTATTTTTAAGGATTGCTTCAACCTCTGCCCCACGTTTCACCTTATAATATTGGGGATTCTTCACTTCGGAGCCAGCCACGGCAATAGTAATATCTGAATTATATTGCCCCTGAAGAAATAAATTACCGATTGCCACAACCTCTTGCGGCTGCACTACCCAAACGACTTCCCCTTTATTGATGGGCGAAATATGATGAATTTGAATTCCAACATTACCAGCAGGATGTGGTCCGTTAAAATAGTTGATTTCAACGCCTTTGATTTGACTCAACACCTCTGATTTGGTAGAAGCACTCAACCCCAAATGAACTTTTCCTTTGGTCAATTTTGCCAATGCATCAATTCCAAATTGAAAA
This sequence comes from Draconibacterium orientale, assembly GCA_020718275.1. Classification (GTDB taxonomy): domain Bacteria; phylum Bacteroidota; class Bacteroidia; order Bacteroidales; family UBA1556; genus UBA6267. The sequence goes on along the minus strand of DYSI01000003.1, from coordinate 32,118 downwards.
GCTTGGTCCTGACCAGCTAGTAAAAACCTAATATTAGCAGCCAAAGGAGCACTATCAAATCCTGAAATGAAGATCGCTTTGGGGGTTTCATTTGGATTTGCAATGACCGTATAGGGACGCTGGCGAATGAATGACCATAGCCCACTTTCAAGCAATTTAGCTTTAATCTGCGATCCTTCCATGGATGCAGGATTACCCTTTCCAAAATCGACAAATTCATCAAGCTGATCTAATTCAATTTGAATCTCTAGAATTTTTCGCTTTTCACCCCGTAGAATTTCAGTTACAGTTCCGCTAACTGGAGAAGTAAATAGGATATCTTCTCTATTTTTATCAAAGAAAACAACTGAGCCTCTTTTGACTTTATCTCCAACACGAACATTCAACTTAGGAATTACCCCATGAAAATCTGTTGGCTTGATGGCAACCGAATTCAATTGAATCTCGAGCACCTTTTCGGCGGCAAGACCTTTGAGTTTGATGTCTAAGCCTCGTTTTAAGTTAACTTGTTTCGACATATTATTTTGATGATTATTATATGATTAGTCCTTTGTCTAAGTGTTATTCAGCTGAAAATTTATAAAAGTTGCAAAGATGAAAAAAATCCTCCTTTATTCAAACAATTATTTTTCTAAACTAATTATTAATGAGCATTTTATGATATCTAACAGGTTTTTTTTGAACTAAAAAACATAAATATGTAAAACATCTACATTAATTGCATGATAATCAATTTTATAAGAAATACAAAAATTTAACAATCAGTTGAATTCTGACGATGTTCTAACAATATTATTTTTAGGTCCCCAACAAGATTATGCTTAATCAATTCGGTTTATATCCTGCTTATAAAAACAACCATAAAGCAAGCATTGAAAAAACCAAAATACCAATAAAAATATAAGCAGATCAAATAAAACGCTGATTACGCTTGCTCACTTATGGTGCTTTCAAAATGTGACCTCTACATTTTAATCAAGGTGTATTGAGTTGAGCACTTCGGTTTGAAGAAGTGGTTATAAATTAGGATCTGATTGTTTGCAAACCGAGATTAATTGCTCAATACCGAAATTTTACCAAGGAAGCTAATCATAGTTCAATTCCTCAGTAGACCAATACAATAATCTGTTATACTGTAATTTACAAAAATATTAATCATAAAAGATATTTAGCAGAAGAAATTTGAAAAAATCTTTCCCCCTATTCCACCAACAGAAAGATAAATTATTATTTCCAAAAGAATTAGCCAATGAACAAATTATTCCAATTTCGTAATCACAGCAAATCATCTTCCAGCATGCTTAACCACCATAAAATAATACCATCCAATTTCGGAGAATCAGATTGGAAAGAATTGTAGCATTAAAAAATATTAATGTTCAATAAAAACCGATTCTGCAAGCTTGAATGTGTGATAATCAAACAATAAAAACAGAAAAACAGCAATAAACTGCAAACAAAATGACATGAACCATAAGCTCAAGTATAAACTTGATAGATATCAACTAAGTAGGTAATCAGTTAAACTAATATTTCTTATCTTTACACAATCTAAATAAAAATAGACAAATTCACCTAACAACTTATAAAACAACAATATAAATCAATGAAATTTAACACAGAAAAAGTACTTGACACATTAAAATTGGTAAAACATCCTGAATCAGGAAAAAGCATCATTGAATTGGGGATGGTTGAAGATATGGAAATCAATGATAACCAAATCAAGTTCAAGCTAGTAACCAAAAGCTCCAAAGATCCTTTTGCTAAATCTTTAGTGAAAGCTTGTGAGCGTACTCTTCAATTTTATCTTGACGAGAAATTAGAGGTAATCGTAGAAACGAAAGTCAAGCATTTTGAGGCAGCAGCATTTAAAGCGCCAAGTCGGCCATTAGCCGGCGTAAAGAACATTATTGGCGTAGCCTCTGGCAAAGGCGGTGTTGGAAAATCGACCGTTGCAGCCAATTTAGCCATTGCATTGGCCAAAACCGGCGCCAAAGTAGGACTACTGGACGCCGACATCTGGGGTCCATCAGTTCCACAAATGTTTGATTTGGTGAATGCCAAACCAGTAGCATCGCAAGAAAACGGAAAGACATGGATTGAGCCAATTGAAAAATATGGTATCAAACTACTTTCAATTGGATTTTTTGTGGAAGCTGACAAAGCCCTCATTTGGAGAGGCAGTATGGCTACAAATGCCTTAACACAGTTTATCAATGATGGAAATTGGGGAAAACTCGATTACATTATTCTTGACATGCCCCCTGGAACCGGCGATATCCATTTAACGCTTGTTCAAAATATTGGTATCACTGGTGTTGTCATTGTGAGCACTCCGCAAGAAGTAGCCCTAGCCGACGCTAGAAAAGGCGTATCAATGTTTCAACAAAAGGATATTAATGTACCTGTGTTAGGTTTAGTAGAAAACATGGCCTACTTCACTCCTGCCGAATTGCCAAACAATAAGTATTACATATTTGGCAAAGACGGCGCAAAACGTTTGGCAGAAACCATGAATGTACCTTTACTAGCACAAATACCACTAGTACAAGGGATTATGGAAGCTGGCGAAAGTGGAAAACCAATTGCGCTGCAAACAGATCACCCTATGGGAATTGCATTTAAAAACCTTGCCGCCAAAGTAATTGAGCAAACCGAGATTAGAAATAGAGAGTTTGCTCCAACCAAAAAAGTAGAAATGAACCCTAACGCATCTTGTTCAACCAAATAATTATATCCCAATGGAAAACCAGAATAGAGAAGAATTAATCAAAAGAGTGAATAATGTCATTAATCAAATCCGCCCCTATTTAGTGGCTGACGGCGGCGATATTGAATTTGTTCACCTAACCGAAGAGAACAATGTGCAAGTAGAGTTGAAAGGAGCTTGCGCCACTTGTTCAATGAGTATCATGACCTTAAAACAAGGCGTTGAGCAAGCCATGATTAAAGCAATTCCCGAAATCAAATCGGTACAAGCCATTAATCTTGCCTATTAATATCTTCCAATAATATCGATTGTTGGCAATCGCAAAACTTTGTGCAAAAAGCTTCTCGAGGCTATGATTTTTGTATGCACAAAGTTTTGCTATTTTATTTTTAGATTCTTGAAGACAAACTTTTTTTTCGCTTAAGAATAGATTCTAAACTCCTTATTGTGAATAATTTACTACATAGCATCATCCGTTATATGCGATACCGCATGCAGGCCAAAGGGCGGCATAGTATCCATTCTCCTTTTGTTTATGAGCTATACGAAAATTGCATTTATTCCAATAATTTTAAGTTCGATAACCAAGCCATTGAGGCAATGCGATCAAGCTATTTGAACCGTTCACAAAGTATTGAGGTTATGGATTTCGGTGCTGGCTCTAGGGTAAGTAGATCGAATCAACGCAAGATTAGCGATATTGCACGATATACTCTAAAATCAGCCAAAGAAGCCCATTTTGTCGCTAGCTTTGCACAGTATATTCAGGCTAAAATCATTATTGAATTAGGCACTTCCTTAGGAATTACAACAGCCTATATTGCCACTGCTAATCCAAAAGCTACCATTTTCAGTATCGAAGGTAGCGAAACCATCCATTTGATAGCAAAAGAATCAATTGACCACCTTAAACTTAACAATATTGAACTTTTGAGAGGTAATTTTGAGCAAGTTTTTCCAAGCCTACTTGCACAAGAAAAACCAGATCTAATCTATATTGACGGCAATCATACCGAAGCCGCAAGCCTCCGATATTTCGAGTTAGCCATTCAAAAAATGGAAAAAAACGGATTTATTCTTCTTGACGATATCTATTGGTCGAAAGGAATGACAAAAGCCTGGGAAACAATTATTGCGGATAAAAGAGTGAGCTTAAGTATTGATTTATACCATTTTGGAATAATTAGTTTGAAGGAAGATTTTACAAAACAGCATTTTATCCTTAAATTTTAATTTTCAAAATCAGTGTTGTCCGATAAAAAAACTACTAAATTGCCGAAATGGACTAAATATAATTTTTAACGGACAATAATGTTTCAAAATACTGATATTAGCCATAAATAAAATTAAAACAGTACAATAATACTATCTTTGTAACGATTATTTAAGGAATCATTTTACTCTAAATAGAACAATCCCATAGTGATAAATTGGAAACTATTATATGAAAATCATTGAATTAAGGGGCATTAAAAAGCACTTTCAGGTAGGGACACAAATCGTTAAAGCGCTCAGAGACATCACCGTGGATATTCACAAAAATGAATATGTTGGACTAATGGGATCTTCTGGTTCAGGAAAATCTACCTTGATGAATATTCTAGGCTGCCTAGACACCCCCACTGCGGGCTCTTACATTTTAAATAATCAGATAGTAAGTACTTTAACCGATAACCAACTAGCCGAAATACGCAATAAAGAAATTGGATTTGTCTTTCAAACTTTCAATTTATTGCCGCGAGCTACCGCCCTCGAAAACGTTATGTTACCGCTGGTATATGCCGGTATCGGTAAAGAAGAACGCATCAAAAGAGCAAAAATGGTATTGGAGCAAGTACAGCTTGCCGACCGTATGGACCATAAACCCAATGAGTTATCTGGTGGTCAGCGACAAAGAGTGGCAGTTGCGCGCGCTTTAATAAATAATCCCTCTATCATTTTAGCGGATGAACCAACCGGCAATTTAGACTCCAAAACCTCCATTGAAATTATGGGATTATTCGAGCAAATACATAAAGCCGGCAATACCGTTATTATTGTTACCCACGAAGAAAATATTGCCGAACACACCCATCGCATTATCCGATTAAAAGACGGATTGATCGATTCAGAATCAATTAACAAAAACCCTATTAGCGCATTGAATTATCAGTATGAGTAAGGAATTTAAAATTTACACCAAAGCAGGCGACACAGGCCAGACCTCCTTAATTGGCGGTAGCCGAGTGGCAAAGCACGATTTGCAAGTAGAAGCTTATGGTACTATCGACGAACTAAAATCCTATACAGGACTAGTTTATGATTTTGTGGATGATCTGTTAACCAAAAAAAACCTCCTCATCATCATCGAAAACTTATTTATCACCGAAAGTTTGGTCGCCTGCGATAGTTACGAAAGTAAGTTGAGAATGCCACAACTCAAGGAAGCAGATGTGCTATTTCTAGAATCCGAAATAGACCGAATGACGCTGAGCCTTGCGCCGCTTCACTCTTTTATTTTACCAGGAGGTCATCCTTTGGTATCGCATTGCCATGTTGCCCGTACCATTTGCAGAAGGGCTGAACGGGCCTATTTGCGCTTTGCAGAAACCCATGATACTGACGAACTTGTATTAAAATTTCTGAATAGACTGAGTGATTATTATTTTACCCTTGCTCGATATGCCGCCAAACTCATGGAAGTTGATGAGTTACTTTGGCTACCAAAAAAAAACAAGAAATAAACATTACTATTTCTTAATGTAGAATCAAAATATTTTTCTTGCTTTTAAATTCTAAAAAATTACTTTTGCAAAAATTATCAAAAATCTATAAAAATTTAGAATATGTATTGGACACTAGAATTGGCTTCAAAAATTGAAGATGCACCTTGGCCTGCAACTAAGGAAGAGCTCATTGATTTTGCTCAACGTTCGGGAGCTCCTATGGAAATTATCGAGAATTTATTGGAAATTGAAGATGAAGGCGAACAATATGATAGTATTGAAGACCTTTGGCCAGACTACCCAACAAAAGAAGATTTTTTCTTCCACGAGGACGAATACTAAATATTGTAAAACATCAATGGGAAGGGACTTTGTCCCTTTTCTTTTTTTTGCAAAGCACCTTTAATATCCTCTATCACTATTATACAACCCTAATTTATGGACGTGAGACATGATTTTTCAGCAAAACATAAGCCTAAATCACTTCAAAAACTGCGTTAATTTGTATAATATGACTTTATGTCACCATTTAAACAATTAGTAATCAAACTATTACCTTCAAAGTAAGCATTATGGTTCACTAAAGAAGATTTGCCCTATTTTTGCCGTTATAAGCCTTTATAAATATAGAATATCATCAAACATTATGTTAGAATTTGTAAGTAAACTTTTCGGAACCAAATCCGACAAAGACGTCAAAAAGCTTTTGCCAATTGTAGACAGTGTTCATCAAGCCGAGAAAGCTATAAAAAATCTCAGTAACGATGCCCTTCGTTACAAAACAATTGAATTCAAGCAAAAGATAAAAGCTAAGATAGAGCCCGAACAAGCTGAAATAGACCAAATTAAACAGCAGATAAGCAGCAATTTAGAGCTCAACATCATTGAAAGAGAAGAATTATGGCAGAAGATAGATAAAATCGAAGAGAAAATCACTGAGAAAATAGAAGAAATCCTTAACGATTTACTTCCCGAAGCCTTTGCGGTGATGAAAGAAACCGCCAGAAGATTCACTGAAAACACCTTAATTGAGGTGATCGCAAACGAACATGATAAAGCGCTTGCCACCAAATTCGACAATATCAATATCCAAGAAGAAAAAGCCCTTTTCGGCAATAGTTGGACCGCTGGCGGTACCAAAGTAACCTGGGACATGATCCATTACGATGTTCAGCTAATTGGTGGTGCTGTTCTTCATCAAGGAAAAATCTCGGAAATGGCTACCGGTGAAGGAAAAACTTTGGTCGCTACCCTACCAATTTATCTGAATGCCCTGCCAGGAAGAGGAGTGCATGTAGTTACGGTAAACGACTATTTGGCAAAACGCGACTCCGAATGGATGGGTATGTTACTCGAATTTCATGGATTAAGCGTTGACTGCATCGATAAACACCAACCCAATACCGAGGCAAGACGCAAAGCCTATCTTGCTGATGTTACCTATGGCACGAACAATGAATTTGGTTTTGATTATTTGCGAGATAATATGGCCACCGAAACACAAGAATTGGTACAGCGTAAACACAATTACTCCATTGTGGATGAGGTTGACTCGGTTCTTATCGACGACGCACGTACCCCTTTAATCATTTCAGGCCCCACTCCACGCGGCGATCATCAGGAATTTGACCAACTAAAACCCTACGTACTTAAGTTGTATACAGTGCAAAAGCAACTTGTTACACAGATTTTGTCTGAAGCAAAAAAGCAAATTGCCTCCGCTGACAAAGACTTACAAAAAGACGGTTTCACCAAGCTATTCAGAGCTTACCGAGGATTACCAAAAAACAAAGCCCTCATCAAATTCCTTTCAGAGCCTGGCATGCGCACTGGTATGCAGAAAACCGAAAACTACTATATGGCTGAGCAAAATAAGCTTATGCATATTGTGGATGATGAACTCTATTTTGTAATTGACGAAAAACACAACTCTATTGACCTGACGGACAAAGGGCTCGACATGGTTACCCAAATGACCGGAGATTCTGAATTCTATATTTTGCCAGATATGGCCATGGGACTCAGCAGCATAGAAAAGAGTAATGCCACTACCCTCGAAAAAGCAGAACGCAAAAGTAAATTATTGCAAGATTACAGCGTTAAAACAGAACGCGTGCATACGATGAATCAGCTTTTTAAGGCCTATGCACTTTTTGAATTAGATGTGGAGTACGTCATTATCGAAAACAAAATCAAAATTGTAGACGAACAAACCGGCCGTATTATGGAAGGTCGACGCTACTCCGACGGATTGCATCAAGCGATTGAAGCTAAAGAAAATGTAAAAGTGGAAGCCGCAACCCAAACATACGCTACCATTACCTTGCAAAACTACTTCAGAATGTATCACAAACTCGCCGGTATGACAGGAACCGCTGAAACAGAAGCAGGCGAATTATGGGATATTTACAAATTGGATGTGACGGTGATACCAACCAATCGTCCCATCTCAAGAAAAGACCATGAAGATTTAGTTTACAAAACCGTACGCGAAAAATACAATGCAGTAATAGCAGAAACCGTAAAATTAGTAAAAGCAGGAAGACCCGTGCTGATTGGAACTACTTCGGTAGAAATTTCGGAACTCTTGAGCCGAATGCTGAAACTTCAAAATATAAAGCATAATGTACTGAATGCCAAGCTCCATCAACGCGAAGCTGACATTGTTGCAGAGGCAGGTCAAGCTGGAACAGTAACCATTGCTACCAATATGGCAGGTAGAGGTACCGATATAAAACTCGGTGCAGGAGTGAAAGAAGCTGGCGGTTTGGCAATTGTGGGTACCGAACGCCATGAGTCAAGACGCGTGGATCGCCAGTTGCGCGGACGCGCAGGACGCCAAGGTGACCCAGGATCTTCTCAGTTTTATGTGTCACTCGAAGATAATTTGATGCGACTTTTCGGTTCCGAAAAGATTGCTTCCATTATGGACAGAATGGGATTGAAAGATGGCGAAGTGATACAACATTCCATGATTTCAAAATCCATAGAACGCGCCCAGAAAAAAGTTGAAGAAAATAACTTTGGCGTTCGGAAGCGACTTTTGGAATATGATGATGTGATGAATGCTCAAAGAGAGGTGATTTACAAAAAAAGACATCATGCTCTCGATGGCGAACGATTAGCCTTAGATATCTCCAATATGTTTTATGACCTCTCCGAAAATATTGTCAATGAGGCACTTGAAAACAGAGACTACAATAATTTTAGTATTGAATTAATCCGAATTTTAGGAATTGAAACTCCTATTGACGAAAAAGAATTTCTACAAGGCAAAGCCGAACAAATGACCGAGGTGGTTTTTAATGCTGCCTACCAAAATTATCAAATTAAATCAGAACGTATTTCGAGAGAAACACTTCCTGTTATTACCAATGTTTACAAGAGTCAGGGGCATTTATACAGAAATATCGCCATTCCGATGACCGATGGACTGAAGTCTATGGACATCGTAGCAAATCTCGAAAAATCTTTTAACAACAACGCCCGCGAAGTTATCACTTCGATCGAAAAAAGCGTCAGCTTAAAGGTAATCGACAATGCATGGAAAGAACATCTACGCGAAATGGATGAATTGAAACAGTCGGTACAAAATGCATCTTACGAACAAAAAGACCCTCTTTTGATTTATAAATTCGAGTCTTTTGACCTTTTCAAGCAAATGATCAATAAGATAAATCGAGAAATCATCTCTTTCCTTGTAAAATGCGATTTAGTAGCCAATAAGCCTGCACAAATTGAATCTGATTTTAAACCAGCTAAATTTGATTCAAGCAAATTGACCACCGGAAGAAGTGAAGTTAGCGCCAAGCCAGATCCAAATAAATTCGGCAATCAAACGCAAGCAACGCAAGTTACACAACCCATTGTAAAGGAAAAGAAGGTAGGCCGAAACGACCCATGCCCTTGCGGCAGTGGCAAAAAATATAAACAATGTCACGGACAGTAATCTACTGAACGTCATTTATTTATAAACAGAATATTCAGCAGTTTTTGATTCTTTTTCAGTGTTGTCCGATAAAAAAACTACTAAATTGCTGAAATGGACTAAATATAATTTTTAACGGACAATAGTGATATAAAAATATATTGGTCGTTGCCCAAAATATGATTGAAGCTATTACCATGTATCACCTGCCTATCTGCCTTAAAATCTTTTATCTCGCTTAAGATTAGACTAATACTCCTCTAATTTATTGCTTGGCATTTGATACTTAGTTTATCAACCAAGGATAGTTAACTATAATATTTTGGTTTTACGAAAACATTATATTATTTTTGACTGCTTTTAATAGCCCAAATAGGTTAATTTTGCATGGCATAAATTAAAGTCAAAGTCGATGATGGACGAAGAATTTGATGATTTCACGGATGAACAAGTAGAAGAGCTCGTAACAAGGTTTGAAACGGCTGTAAAGAATGCTGAATCTCCCTATTTTGACATTGAGGAGTTTGAAGAAATCATTGAATATTATGATATGAATCAAAATGGCAAACAAATGGAGTTAGCCATAAGGACTGCCACCAATATTCACCCGTATCATTTACATTTTAAAATAAAAGACGCCCAGCGCCTAATTACCAATAAGCGAATTGGACAAGCGATTTTAATCCTTAATGAACTAGCAGCCATCGAGCCACGAAATCCACATATCAGGCAAACCATGGCGTACGCTTATTCTCGAATGGGCAAACATCAACAATCTATTGACGCCTATCTCGAAAGCATTAATCTTGGCGCCGAACCCAAAGAACTTTGGGTAACCATTGCCTATGAATACGAAAGCATTCATCAATACAAAATTGCGGTTGATTATCTGAAAAAAGCAATTGAAGAAGACCCCGAAGATGAGGGCGTGCTTTACGAAATTCTATTCTGTTTTGAAATCGACAAACGAATGGAAGATAGCCTCAAGTTCTTTACTGATTTTGTGAATGAACATCCTTATTCGCACGTCGCTTGGTTCAATTTAGGGATAACATACTCTAATTTAGAACTCTACGAAAAAGCCATTCAAGCTTATGATTATACCTTGGTAATTGATGAATCCTTTAGTTCCGCCTATTTCAACAAAGCAAATTCACTCATCAACTTGGGTGATTTTAAAGGAGCCATTGATAATTTTAAAGAAACATTTCAGCACGAGGAACCTGATGGACTTACTCATGTGTATATCGGCCAGTGCTACGAAAGTTTGAATAATACTGAATTAGCGCTCGAACATTATTTCAAAGCCATCGAAATTAACGACAAAATTGTGGAAGTGTACGTCAATCTTGCGCTTATTTATTTCAATATGGAGAAATATAACGAATCGCTTCCCTATATTCACGAGGCCCTGAGCCTTGAGCCAGAAAATATTGATTATCAATATATTTTAGGAGATATCCTTGCCGAATTAGAAAACTACAGTGAAGCGGCTACTATTTACCACCATATTTTGGAAAAGAATCCTGAAAACGAAGAAATCTATTTTGACTTGGCAGGAATCTTTTGGAATATGGAAGAACGAGATTCTGCCTTTGAAGTCCTCGATTTGGGTATTCAGCAAACAAGTTCCAATTATCGAAATTTTGTACGATATGCCGAGTTTCATTATGAGTTGGGAAACATCCCAATGGCCATTAATTACATTTCGATAGCCCTCAATCATTCTCCCAACGAAAGCATTGAACTACTGGAAGGGATGACGCCTCTTATGGAAGATCTGGAAATACAAAACTTGATTAAAAACAAGCGCAAGAAGAGCTAAAAAACAAGTTCATAATCCTAAAAACTTTTACGATTTTACCTAAAAAAATAATCCGCCTTTCGACGGATTATTTTAATTTTAAGAGGCTATTGCTGATCAAATCAAGGCCAATTTCAGTCAAAATTTATTAGTCAATAATCAGTTTGATACCGCCCGCATTAGATGGCATTTGACTACTATTGATTTGAATAAAATACATCCCTTTAGCAAAATCAGGAAGATTTATACTATAATTATCCGTTCCATCCTTCACTTCTAAAGCCTGATTAAAAAGTACTCTACCACTAACATCCATTATCTGTAGACCGATGGTTTCAGCCTGATCGCTAGCAAGGCTCAGATGCAATTGCTGATTTGATTGGTAGCACTTTAGCATGGTCAAACCACTAGTGGTGGCATCAAGCAAAATAATATCACTGAAGGTCGACTGCCCATCAAAATCCACTTGTTTTAAACGATAGTAGATTACATTTTGGAAAGCTCTGTCGTCTTGAAAATAGTAATTTAAAAGCTGATTTGAATTTCCGTTGCCAGACACTTGACCAATTTCTTCAAAAAGAAGCGCATCTTCACTTCTTTCAATCATAAAGTAATTATTATTGATTTCAGTGGCCGTAGTCCAGGTCAAAAGATTGGCATTATCTTTACGTTGAGCGCTGAAGGATAATAATTGTACAGGGAGAATATTCACAGAACCACCACCAAAACCAAAGTTACTCCAGCCGGTCATTCCGCTACGCGAAACAATTGGAATAGCGGCAGTACCCGTTGGAACTTGATGGGTTCCAAAGGCATACCAATCGCCAAGCGCTACTCGCTTGAGAAGAGTTAGTTTGGATAAATCAGTAATTCCTTTGAAATCTTCGCCGGTAGCACTTATGGTGTATTGTCCATCAGTAAGCGTTCCGCTTGAATTATCGATTCGCCAATAGCCTCTTTCATTGGTAAACCAAATATCAAAATCGCAACCTCCTGTATTTGCAATTGGAATAGTTAAACCAGCACTTCCCATAGCTGTATGCACCCAATTGGCAGTTAAACTTCCGCCATCAGTGGCAGCAGTAGTATATTCAACTTTAACTTTTCTATTTTTTATTCCAGCGGCTCCTGTGCCTCTATAGACCCCCAATGGAAATAATCCGCTGGCATCGCCACTATTAGTACTACTAAACCATCTACGCATTTTACCTTCAACATAACCAGAAATATAATTCAGTGTTCCTAATTGCGAAGTAGACGTTCCTAATTCAAGTACTCTACTATTGATCGTATCGGCATAGAGAATGCCATCATTCATCACCAATGTATTTTGTACACTCGCCGAATTGCTAAGGGTTACTTTTGCAGTTGCAGATGCTTTATCAAGATACATGTTTACCATACTCAAAGGTAATCCGTTACCCGTATTTTGATTCAAAGAACCCACAAAACCATAACTAGCGGTGGAAGGAAATACACGGGTATTACACTGAATATTTCCAGACGCCCCTGAAGAAGTAATTCCATTTGCCGAACCATATTTGAGCGTTGCACCAGCTTTTAAGTCAAAGGTTCCTGATCCACTCAAAGTGTATGAGCTGCCAATTTTCAAACAACTTGGTGAATTAACATTCAGAGTGCCAGCAACAGACAAACTAGAACCCACTACCACATTGGCCTCATCATCCCGAACATTAGCAGAAGTAGAATTGATATCAACATTATAATAAGCAACTCCCCCTTTCAAGGAATGAATTTGTCCGTCAGCAGAGCCATATAATTCCACAGTGCCCCCCGTCAAAGAATAAGTTCCATCGAGTTGTGGAAGTGTTTGACTTAATTTGGCCATCCGAATGCGTGAGTTATCCGACATACTAAGGCCAGCATTACCACTAAAAGTATTGCTTTCTAAATCCAAAATAGTATTATCGCCGCTTATACTCACCAAACCATCATTTACTGCCGCACCACCAATATTGGTGATTGCAGAGCTTATCTTTTTATCACCTCCTCCACTGAAGCTCAAACAATAATAATCTTTTCCTCCCTTAAGAGTCTGTGTTCCTGCACCGCCATTTAAATGAATCGTTCCACCAGTCAAAGTATAAGTTCCTGTGATTGAAGGCACTGTGGATAGCAATGCAATCCTGTATTCACCGCCAATCATTTGTAACTCTCCAGATCCATTGACGTATGCAGCAGCAGTTTCTACCAAAATTCCATTTTCAATTCGTAAGTATCCTGTGGTTCCTGTGGACTGCGTTAAGTTCACAACATCAGTTGCATTAGTTTTGTTGATTACAATCCTTTTTGCAGAAGATCCTGAAGTCATGGCCGTTCCGGTTGATTGCGGAGTGGTATTGCCAACATAGTGATAATAACCTGTTTGGCTGAATGTTCTTGTTCCTGTGCTTTGCACATTTCCAGTTGTTCCACTTGCATTGACTCCATCAGCAGAATATATTAAAAGTGTTCCTCCCGAATTAAGATCGAAAACCCCTGAACCAGTGATATTATAATAATTAAAATCTAAAATTCCATCTATTAAAACAGTAAAATTATTGGAACTATTACCAAGGTTTAAACTACGGTTAATCAATTGGGCAGTTGAACCACTCCCCACCTCGAAATCAACATCTGAACCTAAAGTTCCTGCTATATCAATCGTTTGAGTTCCGGCTTTGGAAAAAACTATTTTACAACCTGCGTCAGAGCTAGTTAAGGTGGAGCCGGAAGGAATATCAATATTTCCCTCCACATTGACTACTACACTTGAACTTGTTGAATTAGTCTGATTTAAATTAATTTTACCACCACTTCCTGTAAGATTTCCTTTAACAGTATGAGTGACGTTAGAAGAACTAAGTGCCCCAAAAGAGAAAGTATTTTGTTGAGCAATAATGTTTCCTCCAAATTCGACATTGGCAGCTACATTAGTTAGTATAACACTATAGCTGGAAGATCCTTGATTTACAGTTAAATCATTTTGACAAAGCTTATGAGTACCTGTTGTTCCAATTAAGGTAAAAGCTTTTCCGTCGTCTGGCGTTGCATTGATAATAATATTTCCAAAATAATATCCACCTGTATTCACTGACACTACATTTGAGGCGTCGATAAGTCTCTCTTCACCTGATGCGCTATTCCAATCCCAGTTTTGAATTTCTAAGGTTGAGCCGTCTTGAAAATCTTCTGCTCCATCCCAAAAATCATCAGCATTGTTTAATGTAACCGAATTAATAATAACTCTTCCTCCTGATTCTACGGTTATAGTTCCGGTGGATGAAACCGTAACAGCAGGATCTGTAATATTTAGAACTCCACCACTTTGAACAGTAATAGAAGCAAAGGTACAATTATGCCCTGCATTAAATACTCCATTATTTTCTATAACCATACTAGTACCGGGAGCGCCTGCAGCAAAAGCCGCATTGGTAGTGATAGTATGTCTGATATAAAGAACATCCGTAGTTGAAGCCCCTGGAGCTGATGCACTCGACCAAGTACTTGAAACATACCGATCAAAGGTTGCTGTAGAAGAGCTAGGCCAAGAGCCTGCTGATGTTGTTCGGTAACTATTGGCAGGAATAACCACTGCTGAAATTACAAAACTGCTTGAAGTAGCTGACGTAAAACCTGTTGCTGAGGCAGTTAAAGCGGTGGTTTGCGCGTCGCTAAATTCTACATCAGTAATACTCACGCTACCACCTGTGAGGGAATAAGAAGCAGCGGCTGTTAAGCCTGTACCAGCGGAAGTGATGGTGACTGTGGCAGAAGCATCCAAATCAGTATTTAAGTTAGCATCAGCAGTAGCCACTGTGAATGAAGGCAAAGCAACATTAATCGATGAACCAGTCGGCTGAACACTAAAGTTAAGCCTATCAGCCGTAACTTCAATCCTATTAATATCTGCTGTGGTTGAAGAACTTGCTCCACCTGCAGCCGCTGTGGCAAATACCGAACCGGAGGTATTGGCGGTAGCTGAGCTTATTGTAAATTGCATCTGACTATTATCGGTTACCGTGGTGTTAAAAGAAACGCGCAGGGTAACATTATTGGTTGCATTATCTGCAGCCGTCACATTGGCGCCGCTTAATCCGCTAAAACTAATGGTACCTAAGCCTGAATTGATGGTAGCCGTATTGCTTATTAGGCTGGTTTGAGAACCACCTCCAAACAAAGCTGCGGAGCGAATATTAGCAATATTGGATACGTTAAAAGTAATAGCTGTTAGTTCCGTTGAGAAAGCATCGGCATCTGAAGATCCACCCCCATCTTGGATGGTAAATTTGAATACTCCCACACTATTAGAGGTACTTGAAGCAGGATTTCCTTGATAGGAGGTGTAGGCAATATTTGATGAATAGCTAAATGAACTATTGGTAATAATATTTGAGCTGGCACTATTTACGCCAGTACCTTGTATGGCAAAGGTATAGGGATTTTCATCGCTATCATCATTGGCAATGGAAACCGTAGCTGACCTGACTCCGGTGGCGGATGGATTAAAAGTAATCTGAAAAGTAGTAGAGCTGGAAGTCGAAATAGGAGTAGTCGGGTTGGCCGTTACAGAAAAATCTGCTGCATGCGCACCGCTCAAACTTACATAAGGACTTGCCCCTGTTAGTGTAAGGTCTGCTGTTCCTGTATTTTCGATGGTGAAAGTTCTGACCATAGTTCCGCTGGCTACATCAACATTTCCAAAATCGGTATGATCAGAAGTACTAGGGCTTATGCTGCCATTTGCGATATCATTTGAATTTCCTTTTAGGTTGATTTCAGGCGTATATGAGCAATAGGCATCAATGTTACCTACGTAACATGAATTACTAGATCTTACTAGAAACAGCCTTAAGTAATTTGTTGAGACTGGAATTGTAACAGTTTTTAAGGAATATGAAGTCCCAATTGAAGATCCAGCTATTGTCCCAGCACCAGAAATATCATTCCAAGTTGATCCGTTAGTGCTATATTGAACTTTCAATGTCCAACTATTCGAAGATGCGGATCCTTTAAGATTAAATGAAATACTGCCATAGGTGCTTGTTGTTGGTAACTGAGCCCATTCACTATCTTCATTTAAGTTAATATAATAATCACCAGCACTGCCGTTAACAGCTGTTGTACCTCCTCCTGTCGTACCTCCTGCACTAGTCCATTCAGTAATATTTCCAGTTTCAAAGTCTTTAGAAAAACAAGGCCCAGTAGAAACCGTCAAAGTCTGAGTAGCATCGGTAGCTGCATTATAGTTTGAGCTGCCGCCCTGAGAAACGGTAAAAACGGTCGTTCCGGCGGCTACAATATGAACCAAGCCAGTGGTAGCATGAATAGTGGCTGCTGCGGGATTGGAACTCACATAAGAAAGTGCATTTGTTGAGGAAGTTGGCGAGGAGGCACCAAGTGTATAATCTGCTGCGCCTTCATTTTTACTATCGGTTGCTGCCAGCGTAATAGTTTGATTGGCTTTGGTAATATTAGCGGTTAATCCGGTTGGCTGGGTTAAGGTATATTTTGCGGCATTAGCTCCTCCTAAAGTGGAGGTGGATGTAACCGAAATTCCCGTTCCAACATTAGCATTTGCAAAAGTGCCGCTACCGTTTAAGGTAACTACATCTGAGCCAACTATTCCTGTTAATGTACCGGTAATGGCCGCGGAAGTAGTTCCGTCGTATGTTTTGCTAGTGGCCGCTGCACTTG
This sequence comes from Draconibacterium orientale, assembly GCA_020718275.1. GTDB lineage: Bacteria > Bacteroidota > Bacteroidia > Bacteroidales > UBA1556 > UBA6267. Next base: position 15,271 of record DYSI01000003.1, on the reverse strand, counting down.
AAACAGTGAGCGCTTTAGTATTTACCGTTAAAGCCTGAATAACATCGGTAGCAGCGCAATAGGTTGCATTACCGGCTTGTGAAGCAGTAATATTGGTACTTCCTGGTCCTACGATAGTTACGGTACTTCCTGAAACAGTGGCTACTGCCGTGTTTGAACTTGCATAACTTACCGCTAAACCCGAACTGGCTGTGGCAGTGAGTGAGAAAGTTGCATCGCCATACGTTTTGGAAGCTAGAGCACCAAAGGTGATAGATTGGGAGGTGCAGGAGGCGGCGGAGGTGGCATATCCAGCACTGGTTGAGGACCAAGCGGAACTTCCACCAGCATTGTTTGCCCGCACGCTGAAGTAATAGGTGGTGCTTGAGGATAATCCTGTGGCAGTGGCAGACAAGGTGGCGGAACTAATACTACTTTGGGTATAGGTAGGCGATGAGAAATCTGAATTATTATCTACCTGTACTTCATAAGTAAATGTCTCTGCCCCACCACTTGCAGGGGCTGTCCAATTGGCAGTGATTGAGGTAGAAGATGCTCCACTTCCACTTCCAACAGTTGGCGCATTGTGCAATGTTGTAAAGGTGCCATCGGGTGAATAGGATGTACCGACACTATTGGTAGCATAACCACGATAATAGTATAGGGTGTTTGCAGTTAAACCTGATCTTGAGTGAGTAAAAGCAGAAACAGTAGTACCACCTTCGGCTGCGGAATTGCCGGTTGGAGCAGCAGAAGTACCCCAGACCGTTCCACGAGCGGTTAAAGCCGCACCTCCGTCACTTGTTACCGTTGCTCCTAAAGTAGCAGAAGTGGCTGCAATGAGGGAGGATGTGGG
>DYSI01000003.1:0-14336 GCA_020718275.1 Draconibacterium orientale | reverse complement strand
TTGTTACCGTTGCTCCTAAAGTAGCAGAAGTGGCTGCAATGAGGGAGGATGTGGGGGTGGTTAATGTTGGTATAACTAGCGAAGCTGATGTGGCTTGGGAATTTGGATTGCCGGTGGCAGTGGCTGTGTAATATTTTGAGGTTGCAGCACTTCCGTTATATTCAAATACTTGAACAGAATATGTTGTGCCCGAAGAAAGATTGGTTAAACCTACACTATTGGTTGAGCCATTAAAAACACAATAATAGCCGGAAGTTCCAAGTTGTGTTCCTTTTGACGACCAATTAGTACTAGCAGTATAGGTTGTACCATCTACCGGATTTGTTATTGCACCTGCACCTTCCTTAACGAAAACTGCTCTGCTTGAGCCATTTCCAATTGTCCAATTGATGGTCATTGATGAGGATGTAACCGAGCCAAAATTAATCGAGGATGCTTGAGTGGTAGGGGTGGTAATGGAACCTGCAGTTCCAGTAATATAAGCTTCAAAAAATCTTACTCCTTGGTCACTATCACCGCCAAGATTAGCAAATTTTAGTTTAACCTGAGTGCCTGAATATGAAGATAAGTCTATTGATGCCATCGCTGTTGAACCTGAACCTGTTGGAGTTCTTGTAGCAATACTTGATGACCAAGTACCTCCATTATCAGTTGAAATATAAACCGTTATAGTTTGTTTTGCGGCTTCAACAGCCCCATATGTACCTAATTTAATCACACAAGTTTCATTTGTAAAATTATCTAAATTCATTGCCGCACTAACAATCACTGCAGTAGTATTAATCATCTTCCAATAATCTGTACTTGCATTGTTCATTGGTGCATCTGTAAAAGTCCACCCCGTATTTCCAGAAGGGGTATTTTTTGCTGATAAATATAATTTAGGTATCACATCTGCTCCAAACCCATTCACTCCAATAAGAAACAAGACTGCCATCAAGGCGGGTTTTAACATGCGTAATAAATTCTTTTTCATAAGTATTTGGTTTTCGATTTATGAATATTAGTCGTTATTTAGAAAAAACTTAGGTGTATAATTAGTTATGGATTATTTAATTACGGATAAATTTCTTGGATTATTTCTGGTCGCATTTGACTTATTATTCTTGTCAAAGCATTTTGAGTTTTCAATGAATAAAACAATTGCTCGATAGTATAAAGCACTCTATGAAGTCCATAAATTCTTGCTACAAATAAATTAATTTTGGTAAAATACATTCAATAATTATTTATCGATAAAAACTTAAGCCACTACATAGTCGAATTGATTAATTCACTCCTTCATAATTTACACCGCAAATGTATAGGAATAAAATTCTGCTAATACAACGACTCATTTACTATAAATTATTATAATGTTATGATTACATTTCGCATTTAGAGCAGAACGAATCATGAAAGATCTATTCTCCCTATCCCTTGATTGGTATGATTTTGTTGAATATTATTGAGTCTCAAAAGACTCCAGTGATTTAAGAAATTAGCTTCTGGCAAAGCAATAGCAAAAACCACCTCAATTAACCAAGTATTTGTATTTATCTAATTATCTATATGTTAATTTACATTTTTCAATTTATTAATAAACCCAAATTCCGCAATAAGAATAAAAACACTTACACCTCTCTTAATTGCTGTCGTTTATATGAATTTTTAATACATAATGGGAATCCTTTAGATTATTATTTGTGGCTCTGCGTGAATTAGTCTCTCGCTAAGACGCAAAGACGCAAAGGTTTTTCTATTGCGTAATCTGGGATAAACTGTGATTTACAAGCAAAGTAGTGGGAACAAATTTTCAAGGTAAACCCAATACGATTGTAGGTTTCCGTTGGGCAAAAAAGGAAGTCATTTGTCAAAAGTGAGGAAAGAGGCTTTACTCTTGCCATTGAATAATGGCTACGCAATGGCTTTTTTCGCCAGACTGATTAAAAATTTCATGAATCAGCTTTAAGGAATCTACTTGCTGGCGGTGCGATTGCAGTGTTTCTCCTAATTTAGCTTCACTTAGAAAATGGATTTCAAAGCTTTTAATTTGATGATGTTGGTAGAAATCCCAATCGTAACTATCAATAAGATGTTGGATATAACGTGTATTATTCATGTGGCCCAGCATGTCTAAATCACTAATTTCGACCTTAAACGAGAAGGCATTGGAGGGCTTTACTCGTGGAAACTCTTTACTGATAGGGTTTTCAACGGCTAATTTTGTTGGATGTCGTTGAACGTGAATAGGAGCATTATCGATAGAAGTTGGCCGTTTTTTATCGAAATTATAGAGCAGCCAATGGGTGCTGGCGCTGATGAGGAGTTCGCCCTGCTGATTTAGAATTTGGAAATCGCGGCGGGAAATAAAGCGTTGGCTATCTACTACCCAAGTGCGAACGATTAGCGATTGTTCCCAAATCGGCCACTGCAGCACTTCAAATCGCATGGCAGTAAGAATCCAAACCAGTGATTTGGGTTCAAACTGGTGATATCCAAAACCTTCGGCATGTGCATGTCCACCAGCGGCTTCTTGTAAAATTTCTGCCAAGGCTACTGCACTCAAGCGTTTGGAGCTATCCAAAAAATAACTACTCACCTGCACAGGCATTTCAAAAAGGCCGTTTTCGAGTATTATTTCAGACATCATTCCAGCATTTCGGCTAATTCTAGCCAGCGTAATTCTTTTTCTTCAAGCATATTACCGATGGTAGCAAAGTCTTCAGACCATTTAGCAAAATCAGCAGCAGTCCCCGCCCCCGCATTTAGTTTTTCTACTATTTCAGCTTTTGCTTTTTCCATAAGCTCAATTTCGGCAGACAACATTTCGTATTCACGCTTTTCCTTAAAGCCTACTTTTTTAACTTTTGGCTTCTCAGGGGTGGGTTCGGATTGCTTTTGTAATTGCTTTTCTTTGCGTTCTTCCTTTTCTTTCTCCTTTTTATTATTGCGGTATTCTGAATAATTGGAATGATAGTCTTTAATGAAACCTTCACCTTCAAAAACAAACAAATGTTCCACCACTTTATCCAAGAAAGCGCGATCGTGGGTAGTGACCATTAGGCAGCCGGGATATTTTACTAAAAACTCTTCTAGAATATTCAAAGTACTAATGTCCAAGTCATTGGTCGGCTCATCGAGTATAAGGAAATTAGGATTATGCACAAAAGTCAGCAGTAGCTGTAGGCGACGTTTCTCTCCACCGCTTAGATTGCGATAGAAATTGTGTTGGGTGGTATGGTCAAAGTTAAAATAGTGAAGGAATTGGGCAGCAGAAAGGGTTGAGGAAGAACCAAAAGGAATTTCTTCGGCCACTTCTTTAACAATTTCGATAACTCTTTTATCTTCTTTGGGCTGCAATCCCTCTTGCGAAAAATAACCAAAAACCATGGTTTGACCTTTAACAATGGTGCCTAAATCGGGGCGTAATTCACCCATAATCAATTTAAAAAAAGTGGTTTTACCACTTCCATTAGCGCCAACAATCCCAATACGCTCGCCTCTTATGAAAGTGTGAGAGAAGTCTTTAATCACTTGCAAATCGTCGAATGATTTATGTAAATGATTAACTTCTAATATTTTATTTCCAATACGTGAGACCTTAACATTGAATTCGGGCAGCTCTTCCTTATAACTTTTTTGAGATTTTTTCTCCAGATCGTAAAAGGAATCAATGCGAGCTTTTGATTTGGTGGTGCGGGCTTTTGGCATTCGACGCATCCAATCTAATTCCTTACGGTAGAGATTTTGGGCTTTCTCTTGTTCCCGAGCTTGATTGAAAAGTCGTTCGGCTTTTTTCTCTAAAAAATATTCATATTTACCCCGATAATGATAAATGGAATGATCATCTAGCTCATAAATCTCGTCGCAAACGGCATCCAGAAAATAACGGTCGTGGGTAACGATGAGCAAACTCAACTTTTGAGCAGAAAGAAATTGTTCCAACCACTCAATCATATCAATATCCAAATGGTTGGTAGGTTCATCGAGCAGCAATAAATCCACCTCATCGATTAAACTTTTTGCCAAGGCTAATTTGCGCCTTTGGCCACCAGACAAACTCACCACTTGCTGTTCTAAATCAGTGATTTTTAGCTTGTTCAGTATTTCTTTAATTCGATTTTCGTAATCCCAAGCATTTTGAGCGTCCATGGTGTCCATGCATTGCTGTAAACGATTCCTATTCATTTCAGAATCATCCAATTCGAGCATTGCCATGGCATGTTCGTAGGCTTTAATTGCGGTGAAGAAATCGTTTTCGCTATTCAAAACCGTTTCTAAAATGGTTAAATCGTTATCAAACACAGGGTTTTGAGCCAAATAAGCCACCTTAATTTCTTTGCGCATCACCACAGTTCCTTCGTCGGGAATGTCTTTACCCATGATAATATTCAACAAGCTAGTCTTCCCAGCGCCGTTTTTAGAAATAAGAGCCACTTTCTGACCTTGACTTATGCCAAAACTAATACCGCTGAAAAGGAGCTTTTCGCCATAAGATTTGGTCAAATTGTCAATTTGTAAATAATTCATAAGCTAGATTAGGGATTATAAAATTTCCTTAAAGCCAATAAACATCAGCTTTAAGGAAAGAAATTAGTTGCACAAGCAATTACAATTTACGCTCTACACTCGCTAAAATTTCTCTTTCGAGGAAAGCAGCACGATTAGCGATATCAGCAGCGGTAGACATCAATTGTTGAGCTTTAGTTTTATCTTTAAGACTTGCCGCATTAATTTTGACATTGAGGTGTGCCCCTTTAACGCCCGCCATGACTGCCAAGGCACCGACTCCAGCATCCGAAACCGAGTTAGGATTTCCAATATCAGCCATCGCTTTGATAACATCCATGGAATCAAAACACAATTGCATCACCTTCAAAGGCACCTCTATGGCGTTGAGCGTGGCAGCTTGTATGGCATCGCTACGCAATTGCTTTTCGTCCTCAGATTTTTTTGGCAATCCGAAAGCGTCCATAATTTTATTAAAGGCATTGGTATCCTCATCCACCATTTTAAGTAGCTGATTATGATAATGTTTACCTTTTTCAGCCCAATCGCTAAACTCCTCCCAACGTTCGTCCCAGCCGCGTTTATGAGCGGAAAGATTGGCAACCATAGCGCCAAGCGCAGCACCCATAGCGCCCATATAAGCAGCGATAGAACCACCGCCTGGCGCAGCAGATTCCGAAGCCGTTTCTTCAACAAAAGCTGCCAATGTGAAATCTATCAATTGCTTTTTATTGTTTTGTTGAAGGTAATATTCAATAATTTTTTTCTTGGGTTCAAAAGGATATAACTCATCAAGCCCCATCGATTTGATAGCGATTTTAAGAATTTCGGCATCCGAAATACCTGTGGAGCGTTGCTGTTTGCGCAAGAAATAACGACCAGCTTCCAACATAGCCTCCAGCGGCACAACACCTACAAGCTCAGCCCCAGTGACCCTTAAACCGCGAGCGGCGGCTTTCGCACACACTTCGTCAAAGGCAATATGAATAGGCGTTTCAAGTATGTTGGTCATATTCATCGAAATTTGGGCAATACCATATTCCTCAATAAACCAGCCGATAGCCTTGGTATGCTTCAGGGTACCAGAAATCATAATTGGATTTCCATTTACATCCAGCATATTTTTCCCATTTACATCCACCTGATTGCGTCCACGTTCGCGCACATCAAAAGCCACGGCATTGGCACGGCGGGTGGAAGTGGTATTCAGATTGAAATTAATGGCAACCAAGAAGTTGCGAGCACTGACCGCCGTAGCCCCAGAACGCGCCACTTGTTCAGACCAGACGTAAGGACCATAATCAGGTTTCCAACGATCGGTAATAATGCGTTGTGGTAAAGCTTCGTATTCACCGGAACGACAATTAGCCAAATTCCTTCTTTCGTCGTTGGTAGCAGCAGCTTCGTAACAGAAAATTGGGATTCCCAATTCATCACCAATGCGTTTGGCTAATTGATGAGCCAATTGAGCCACTTCTTCCATACTGATGTTGGCCACTGGAACGAGTGGACAAACATCCGTTGCGCCAAAGCGAGGATGAGCCCCATGGTGATGGCGCATATCGATTAACTCTTGCGCTTTTTTGACGGACTGAAAAGCGGCTTCTAGTACTTCGTTGGGCGTGCCAACCATGGTAACCACGGTGCGGTTTGTAGCTTTTCCAGGATCTACGTCTACCAATCTAACGCCTTCAATTTTTTCAATTTCGGCGGTAATTTGGTTAATGATATTCATATCGCGCCCCTCGCTAAAATTGGGCACACATTCAATTAATTGTTGCATAACAGCTTTTTGTTTTTTTATCTTTTATTTCGTAATATTTTTTGATTGGTCATTTGATTAAGTATTTCAAGGAATTATAAAACCGAGGGAATCGGTTTTCCGTTCAGAATCATCGTGTCTACTTTATTGTCGCCATAAGAATAAGTCCAGTATTGAAATGTAGGCATAGACTTAGTAATGATCAAGTTAGCTATTTTACCAATACTAATACTTCCAAGCTCGTGACTTAAGTTCATGGCATAAGCAGTATTTAAAGTAGTTGCATGAATCACTTCTTGAGGCAACATGCGGTAAAGAATAGAGCCCATTGCCGCTATCAATTGCATATTTCCAGAGGGCGAAGAGCCTGGATTAAAATCGCTAGCAAGGGCGATTGGCAAACCCGCCAAAATCATTTTGCGAGCCGGGGCGTAAATCATTCCCAAAAAGAAAGCAGCACCAGGTAAAATGGTGGGCATGGTTCCTGAATGGAGTAAATGTGCCATTTCATCATCGCCGGTATATTCGAGATGATCAACCGATAAGGCCTTATGTTTAACACCAATTTGAATTCCTCCGCTAAAATCAAGTTCGTTAGCGTGGATTTTTGGCTGCATACCATAGCTTTTTGCTGCGGTTAAAATCCGATCGGTTTCATCCACTGTAAAAAAGCCTTTATCGCAAAATACGTCGACAAAATCCGCGAGTTTTTCCTCCCCTACTCTAGGAATCATTTCGTTAACCACCAAATCAACATAAGCAGCTTGACGCCCTTTGAAATCTGCTGGCACGGCATGCGCACCCAAAAAAGTAGCTTTAATGGTAAGTGGACTTTCCGCCTTTAAGCGTCGAATCACACGCAGCATTTTAAGTTCACTTTCAAGGGATAATCCATAGCCACTTTTGATTTCTACAGCGCCAGTCCCCATGGCGATAATATCTTTGGTTCGTTGCAGCGACTGCTCAAAGAGTTCGTCTTCCGAAATAGCCTCAAGACGTTTGGCAGAATTTAATATTCCTCCACCCCTTTTAGCAATTTCTTCGTATGATAATCCCTTAATTTTATCAATATATTCGATCTCGCGACTGCCAGCATACACAAGATGCGTATGCGAATCAACCATTGCGGGAAACAGCATTTTACCGCTTGCATCAATCACTTGATCGAAGGTGATATCGCCTGGCAAATCCTCCATGCTACCGTAATCAAAAATCCGTTCATCTTTAACAATCAGAAAAGCATTCTCTAAAGTGTCCATTTCCGACATGGCTTTGCCGGCTGTATAAGCACGCTTATCCTCAATTATTTGAACAATTTGCTTGATATTTTTAATCAGTAAATTCATTAGCTTGCTTTGAGTTTCGGGCGACAAAGATAGGAAATTGAGCTAGATAAATATCTGCTTATCGAAACCAATAGCGGTTTAAATAATGCAGCAGTTGACATGTAAAAAAGCAGCGGCAGGCAATGGTTTACAGCATTAGCTCTTGCGCCATTTTAATAGCTTGCTGGGAATTGGCATCGCCGCTAATCATCAGCGCTAGCTCATGGAGGCGCTCATCGGGCTCCAATTGTTGAATATCAGTTTGGGTTTGACCATTGACTTCTTTTTTGAAAACCCGAAAATGCCAAGGCGCCTTTGCGGCAATTTGGGGCAAGTGAGTAATGGCTATCACTTGCATATTAGCCGACATATTTTTCATGGCTTGACCCACTTTAGCGGCAATATCGCCAGAAATACCGGTGTCAATTTCATCAAAAACTACCGTAGGCAAATTGCGATTATGTGAGAGTAAAGTTTTGAGTGTAAGCACTAAACGTGACAATTCGCCCCCGGAGGCAATTTTAGCTACTAAATCAGCTTTTCGCCCTTTATTGGAGGTAAATAGAAAATCAACTGCATTTTTTCCATTTGGTGTAAATTCTTCTAATTCAGTAATTTCCACAATAAATTCGGCATCTTTCATTCCCAATTGCATAAGTCCGGCAACCACCTTATGCTGAATTGAATTAATGGCTTTAAGTCTTGCGCCTGTTAGTTTGTCGGATGCTGACTGAAGCGCTTTAAGCTGATTTTCCACTTGCTTTTGCAGTTTCTTTATTTGCTCGCTAAGACTTCCGAATTCACTTAATCGCTGATCTAATTCATTCTGCCAAAATAACAAATCGTCCACACTTGCCTTTTGATGCTTTTGCTGTAATCTCAGTATCAAGTCGAGTCGATTCTGCATTTGAAGCAAGAGTGCAGGATTGAACTCGGTTTTTTCGAAAAGGAGCTCATATTCGGAAGCAATATCCTGAATTTCGATGAGTGAAGATTCCAAACGCTGTTGTAAAGGTTCGTATTGAGAATGCATTTTTTGCAAAGGAATTAGCTGACGTAGCACCGCTTCCAAAAGACTCACGACATTGGTTTCATTTTGTGTAAGATTTTGAGTGGCAAAAAACAAGGCTTGTTTAATAAGTTCGGCATGATTCATCCACTGCAATTCGCTACGCAAGCTTTGCTCCTCGCCACTTTGCAATTGTGAGGCATATAATTCATCAAATTGAAACTGAATAAAATCTTGTTGCTCACGAGCTTTTTTTTCGTTCTCAACAAGCAATTGAAGTTGTTTCTGAACTTGCTTATACAGGTAGTAATCAGATTGGTAAGCCGCTAAAAGCGCTGAGTTTTCGACCAAGTCGTCAAGCATTGCTAATTGCATTTCGCGATCGCGAAAAAGATAGGTCTGATTCTGATTGTTGATATCGATGATGAAAGTAGCCAAACGTTTTAACTCGTTGACCCCAACAGGCGTATCGTTGACGAAGGAACGAGATTTTCCATTCGGGCTTATTTCGCGACGGATATGCAGAAAATCATCAAGATCAAGATCTAATTCAAGCATTAAATTCCTAAGCCGGTCGCTTTGCAAATCAAATGCGGCTTCAATCACGCATTTTCTGGCATTGGTATTAAAGGCATTAGACTCGACTCTATTGCCTAAAACCAATCCTAAAGCACCGATAATGATGGATTTTCCGGCACCTGTTTCTCCTGTTATCACATTTAAACCTGATTGAAAATCAAGCTTTAAATGTTCAATCAATGCGTAATTTTGTATATGAATTGATTTTAGCATATTAACGCAAAGCTAAGTGGATTAGTGCTTGTGATTGCAAAAAGATTAGCCATGAGAAAAAGAAAAAAGAACTTAAAAAAGGAGGTTTATAAAGCCCATATTTATTTTTGGTTCAATCCTTTTTGTTTAGCCATTTCCTCTAATTTCTCTTGAAATTTAGATTTCTTCACTGGTTTTTTCTTGTTTTCCTGAATCTTAGCATGAATGGCCGTTTCGTTAACAAACATACGCATAGCATACATTTGAGCAAAAGTGATCACATTGGCAAGGAAATAATAATAGCTCAAACCAGAGGCGTAATTATTAAAGAAACCTAGGAACATCAAGGGCATCAAGTACATCATGGTTTTCATACCAGGCAATTGCTGGGACGAGCTCATCATGTCGTTGTTGATTTTAGTATAGAAAATGGTTGAAATGGTCATCAGCACCGTGAATAAGCTCACGTGGTTACCATAGACATTGCTTAGTATAGGAATTTGCGCTGACCAACTGACAATGGCGTCATAAGTAGATAAATCGTCAGCCCAAAGGAATCCTTGTTGGCGCAACTCAATGGCGGCAGGGAAAAACTTAAATAAGGCAAAAAGGATAGGCATTTGAAGGAGCATAGGAATACAGCCAGCCATTGGATTAACGCCCGCTTTTTTGTACAAAGCCATGGTGGCCTGTTGCTTTTTGAGCGCATCCTCTTTTTTAGGGAATTTACCGCCTATCTCATCCACCTCAGGTTTTAACACCCGCATCTTAGCCGACGACATATAGGTTTTATAGGCAATTGGGAATAAGAATATTTTTAGCAAAATGGTCAAAACCAAGATGATAATACCATAATTCCAACCAAAACTACTAAGGAAATCGAATACAGGTATTACAGCAAAACGGTTGATCCAATGGAGCAAGAAAAAGCCCCAACCGAGTGGAATTTGACGCTCCAATTCAAATTCATAAGTTTTAAGCACTTTGTATTTATTGGGACCCATGTACATTTGCATAGGGATACTCTGAAAATCGGAAGAACTAGCAAGCGGTACGCTAATTTCAGCATACAAGTTCTTCATAAATTTAGGGTCAAGATTCAATTCGTCGCCCGACTGTTTGATTTTAGCTTTGGCAAAACTATTTTTGGAGATTAAAGCAACGGAGAAAAATTGCTGTTTGAAAGAAATCCACTGTACTTTAGTTTCCAATTCGTCCGCATCATCGACATTAGTTTCGGTAAGATTTTTAACATCTTCGCCCAGATAGCGATAATAGACCGCTGTTTGTTTCATTTCTTGAGCCGGATCCTTCTCCTTACTGATCATTTGCATAGTCCAAAACAAAGGAATATCGTTTAGACCCGGAGCCACCACATTCGACATTCCTTGCATATTCAAATGATAATCAACCATATAGTCGTTACCTTTGAAGGTATATTCAAATTCCATAAATCTACTTTTGTCCAAAGCACCGCTGGCATCGGAAGGATAAATGCGCATGGCAAAAGTATATTTAGCATCGCCCTCAAGGTAAACGCTATCTTGCAAAGCCACGCCGCTTTTAACGACAGGTTCAAAATACAAGTCTTTGGTTTCCACTTGCTGATCATTGAGCAAAAAACTCATCATAGCCGTTTCACTATTGAAAAGGACGAGCGGCAAAGTATCGTAAGTGCGGTAATTTTTGATTTCGGCATAGGAAATGATGCCGCCTTTGGTGTTGATTTTAAGCTTTATCTTTTCGTTTTCGATAATATAAGTCTTGTTTTCACCATGACTTACTCCAGCAAAATCGCCAAATTTGCGGAGTACTTGTGCATTGAGCGAAGAGTCGGAAACCACCGTTTGCGCGCTTATAGAATCCTGAACTTTGGATATTGCTTGCTGAGATTTTCGGATTGAATCGGCTCGCACCGCTTCTTTGATTTGTACTTTTTGAATGGAGTCGTTCATTCTAGCTTCTGCAGCCTGCTTTTTCATAACCTCTTCCGAAGGGGCCATATACCATGAATACCCTATGAGTATCAAGAAAATAAAGACAAATCCTAGTATTGTATTTTTATTCATTCGGTTAAAGTATATTTTGTATTTGGTTTTTAGCTCTGATTGGAAGAAAGCGAAAAATTGATTTTTCCCCTTCAATATTTTACCTAATCAATTAGAGAAGCCTAACTAATAGCTTTCCAATTAAAGGCTGCAAAGATAAATTTTTTAAAAGATAATGAATCAGCAATTTTTGTTAATTTTAAGTACTTCAAATTCCTCGAATCCAAACGCAAAACGATGGTTAAGCCAATCAAATAATTTATGGTTGGCATTAATGGTTTTAAATCCTGACATTAACCGAAGAAAAAAAAGAAAAACAACACAGAAAAAATCAAAAAAACGAGTAAGAGTAGAACATGCTTTTGGTTTTATGGAGCAATGTATGAAAGGACTAAAGATCAATAGGCATTACAATATCCACAGGCATCATTGGCTTAATCATTTTTACCCATAATCTTTTTAGATACACACAAGTAGTGAGACAAAATTTATTTACAGTTAAACAATTGATTATTAGATCAATAGACAAATTTGTTTAAATAAGTTGATTTTTTTGATACAATTAATCGAAAAATTAACTATTTTTACGTCGATTTAAGGAATCTATTATCAGGTTCTACACTTTTTAAATCAAATCACAAAAAATAATTAATTTTTAGAACTCACCTTAACTAATTAAATTAATTGATGTTATGAGAAATTTACAACAATTTTATTTGATGATGGCATTGATTATTATGTCATTATCCGGAAAGGCTCAATTAGCAAGCTGGGCATTGACTTCTGATGGTAATCCCTCCGGAGTTAATACCAATGTAACAGCCTCTACATTCACTTCTTCAAGTGTTGGTACATTAACTTTTGGCACTGATGGAGCATTTGTAAATAATTGGACAACAAGTTCTTCAATTGATGTGAATCAGTATTTTGAAGTTACTATTAGTCCTACCTCATCCAACTCTCTGCATATTTCAGCTATTAACTTCTCTGAAAGACGGTCTTTAACAGGAATACTTGCTTATCAAGTAAGATGGTCATTAGATAATTTTTCCTCTTTTACAACTTTAGCGACCGTGACCGTGCCGGATGATGAAAATGAAAGAGAAGGTAGTATTTCCGGGTTACTAATAGCTGTAGCTGCTGGTCAAACATTGAAAATCAGGTGGTATGGTTATGGCGCTGAAGCTGGTACCGGTACATGGAGAATTAATAATGGAACGCTCAATATTGAAGGTATTGTAATAAAACCAGAACCAACCAACCATGTTTCAAGTTTTCAGTCAAACTCTACTTCAACTACCTATAATTCAATAACTTTGATTTGGTCTGATAACAACCTCTCTTCTGAGGTCGATGGTTTTCTAATTAAAGGCAGTTCGGTCTCCTATGCTGACATTTCTGCACCTTCCGACGGAACATCGGAATCAAATGCTACTCTAATAAAGAATATTGCTCAAGGTGTTGAAACAATACAGTTTACAGGTTTAACTAATGGCGTAACCTATTATTTCAAAATTTGGCCTTATACTAATAGTGGTACTGATATTAATTATAAGATTGGAAGTGAGCCACAAACAAATGAAGCTACTGTTACAATAAAAGTTATCATATCAGAGGTTGTTGACCATTCAACATATAGTAATGAATATATTGAACTATGGAATGTTGGTACAACTTCCGTAAGCATTGATGGATGGCAAATATACGAAAGGTATGAATCTAATAATACTGTTGACCGTGGTTTTACTTTAAATACAACAACCCAAAAAAATACAGGGGGTAGTAATTATCTAATTTTAGAGCCTGATGAATATTGTATTATTGCACGAGATGCAACAACTTTAGAAACAAACTTTGTTATTAACGATAATACCGCCATTTTTTCCGGAAATATACCAAGAATGAATGGCAATGAGAGGTATCAACTTAGAGATGGGGCAAGTAAAGGGGTGGTCATCGATGCCTTTGGAGATTGGGATAGCTATTCTACCTTTTCGGCTTCAGGTTCTGATTCTTATTATAAATTGAATGGCAATAATGGAGAAATTAGTACAAATTGGGGAAGTACTGCACAAGCTTCATATAATGCAACTCCAGGTACGAGAAATCAAACTTCTGGGGGAGTACTCCTCCCCATTAACCTCCTCTCCTTCTCTGCTCAACTTCAAGCTGAAGGTATTGATTTTAAATGGGTTACTTCTTCCGAAATCAATAACGACTACTTCACGGTGGAGCGTGCGCAAGATGGAAGAAACTTTACTCAGGTTGGACGGGTTTCAGGTGCTGGCAATAGTAATGTGGAGCATCATTACAACTTCTTAGATACTGAGATGCCACAAGCAACCACCTATTATCGCCTCCGCCAAACCGACTTTGATGGCGCAAGCATGCTCAGCAAAACCATCCAACTGAGTCCGGCAAATAACCGCGAATCGCTAAACGCTATCTTCACCGATCAAGCTCGCAAGCTGAATATTGTGATGAATTCCACTATGAATCAACAGCTTACAGTAAGCATTTATAGCCTTGATGGTCGCGAACTGATGAGCGAACAAATGTCCATTCAAAAAGGAATCGGCACCTACCGCCTCAGAAGATGGACGAATGCCTCCGGCATCTATTTCGTACGCATCATCACCCAAAACGGCACCTTCACCGAGAAGATTTTTGTGGAATAAATCATTTTTAACTATCAACAAAAAAACCAAGATCCGAAATCTTGGTTTTTTTTCATTATTGTCCGATAAAAAACTCTTAAATAGGCTGAAACACTTGATATATCTATTCAATTTCGACAAGCAGCAGGTTAAACCCAAATTCCGCAATAAGAATAAAAACACTTATATCTATCTGAATTACTGTCGTATATAATATTCTTGAGTCCGGTATAAAAACCCCTCTTTTTTTCAAGCTCGTACAAATTCAAAATT
>DYSI01000051.1 GCA_020718275.1 Draconibacterium orientale | reverse complement strand
TAATGGCAATAATTATAAACATATTTTAGTCTCCTATTTCGTTAGTTTTTACTTTTTTCAAATTGGCACTACTAGGATTTGAGATGATTTCCCTTTCCTTAAGTTGATCCACTACTGTTTTTTTGGTCAATGGTACTCCAATATGGTAAGCTGCTCTAGCCAATACATGCGATGAAACAGGATTGGTAATGAGTACAAAAAGCACGAGGATAAAGAGTTTACCTCCCCAACCTGGAAAAAAGAAAAACAAGCCTGCCAGCGATAAAATAGTACCTAGTGTGCTGGCCTTTGTACCGGTCTGGATTCTGTTAAAAGTATCAGGCATCCGCACTATGCCAATGGCACCTAGTAATATAAAGATGGAACCAATAATAGCGATGATTCCTCCTACAATTTCCATAATTTCTTGATTCATGTTTTTATAATTTTAATATTAAAAACCTCTTTCGATGTATCTACCGATAATCACAACCCCAAGAAAACCTAATATTCCATATACTAAGGCTACATCGAGATAAATTAACTTATTGGTGAAAGCTGCTATGAAACCTATAAGTGCGATTCCTGCAACGGAGACCATATCAAAGGCCACCATTCGATCTGCTTTATGAGGTCCTTTTACAAAGCGATACATACCAATGATAAAAGCGATCAAGGTAATTACTGTGGCAATCTGTAAATAAATATTATTAACCATACATTTCCTCCAAATATTTTTCAAATGTTCTAACTATTGCGTTGCTAGCTCCCTCAATATCCGTTGATTGAACATCAATCCAGTGGATAAATAAGGTGTCATCTACCATTTCAAGGGTTAAAGTACCCGGAGTTAGGGTGATGGAATTGGCTAGTATAATGCGCCCAATTTTCGATTTTAAAACCGTTTTTACTTCCACAATACCAGGATTAATGGGGAGTTTTGGGGAAATAACCCTTTTTACAACGTCCCAGTTGGCTTTCACTAATTCTCTGATAAACACAAAAAAGTATAGAATTGTGTAAATAAGGGCCTTGGGTGTAACCTTAAAGTGATTGAAAAGATCACATTTACCACAAAAAAGAAATGGCAGAACAAGACTAAGTCCTAATCCTACGAGTACAATTTCTTTTGCCACGCTGTTGTTGAGTAGTAGCCAGACTACCATCAGCGTGATAAACATAATTAGGTAATTTTTGAACTTCATGTTAATGAGTTAATTAATAACGATTTAAATTATAAAAGTTGGTTGTCTTACTTGATTCTTTAAAACTTGCTTTTAAATGATTTGTCTAAATATTTGTAACACCTTAATTACTAGGAATTTTTGAACCTGTATATATTATCTGCAAATGTAAATTCTTTAATCATTCCTAGAGATTTTTTCAATCTAAATGGCTGTAGTATATATAATATTGTTATTCAATTATTTATACTATTATATTCAAAGCTATTTTTCTACCTAGTATATTGATTTTAAATAAATTATGTCACTCTATATAGAATTGGTATAAATTAGCGTGTATGAGTTTATTACGCTGATAAAAATGACAATTATCATTTTTATAATTAACCAACTCTAACATTCAAAAATAACATTTTATTTGGTTACATTAAAATGCTTTAACTATTCAAAAAACACACCTCAATCTTAGTTTTACTAGGGATTTAGGTGTCGTATGAATTGGCTATTTTTACAGATTCTATTTCAAATTTTTAATAACCTATTTCTTTTGATCTTTTGCATTCCATTCCATCTTGGCAGCAAATTCAGGGTCAATATCTAGAATAAAACCCTCAACGCCAACAATTTGATCTTCCATAAACCATGGAGTCATCGTAATGGTGTGGTATCCCACCGATCCATCTTGACATTTACGCATGACCAGACCATGTTCAATGGTTTCACCCTTGAGGACTGCATTAAAAGTTCTTTCTAACTCTATGAAAGCTTCTTTTGAGCGAGTTAAGCTATAGTGTTTTCCAATAGCATCTTCTATTTGCTTGAATTTATATAGATTTGACCAAGCTTTATTTACCTCAACGTAGTTACCATGAACATCAATTTTAAAATATCCAGCTCCACTGTTGGCAATTACATCATGAAATTTATTTTCTTTCTTAACGCCAAGAATTTCTTCAGTTTCTGCTAAAGCTTCATCTAAGAATTTACTTTGATCTTTGTCGGTTAGTAAATAGGCTTTTGTTTTTTGAAGTCCATGTTTCATTTCACTGATAACCATTGCTCTAGCTTCTTTTTCATCCATATCTTCCCATCCTGTAATCATGGCTTTGATACTGGTTAATGGTTTATGACCCGTGGTTGTTAAATAGATATGGGCAATCACAAATACCACAAGAAAGAAAGCTCCCATGGTATGCACAGCAGCCACAGGTCCCAAACCGGATAGTTCAATGGTTTGATTAGGGTAATTAAAAAACATATAGGCAAAACCTGACATAACCATAATCGGAATTACCATAATTTTCAACCCTAGGTATATTAATCGCTGAAGCGGATTGAATTTATTGTAAACTAATTTATTAGTGGGGTGTTCGGATCCTTTAAAGATACCTAAAATATAGTAATCGATTTGTTCTCTTACTAATTTCAAGGTAGGAATATACTGCCTCCATTCGCCGGTAGTAAAATGCCAAAAAATAGCAAAAACAATAAGAATCATTAAACCGTACGCAGCTCTATCGTGGTAAATAACGGCTTGTCTGTAACCAAAAAGGGTATAGAAGCTGTGAATTTCAAATCCGGTAATGACCAACAGTAAGATTAAGGAAGCTTGTGTCCAATGCCAAAACCTCTCAAATATTTTATAGATATATACTTTCATTATAAACTGATTTTAAAATAGTTAAATTAATTGTGATTTATTTTTTTCTTAGAAACATTCCGCAGAACCCCATGAATTATAACTCCAAGGATTGTCACTACCAGCAGTCCAAGACCGAAATTATCAATAATTGCAAAGCGATTTCTTCCTGGCAGATAAAAGTCGTTGAGTTTGCTTAAGCGACCTTCAGGCTTAGAGGTATGGCAATCAATGCATCGCAAGGCTTTATCTGCTGCCGAAACTTGGTGATTTAGTGGCCAGTACATTTCTGTTTCGACGAAGTCATATTTTCCGCTATAGGGTAAGTTCATGTATTTCATGCCAGCCGTAATCGAATTGCTCCAATTGAAATCCATCCAAAAAGCGCTATCACCTTTCTTGTCTGAATAAAGTATAGGTTGCAACAAGGTTTTGTGAACCATATCGTAAGGTTGTTTCCCACGATGCACTTTTACTGGCCATATTTTAGAAACAGACTTGGATTCAGAATTAATACCTTTATCTTTATAAGAACCGGCAAGGCTATTCAATTGCACAGGGAACTCCTTGATAATATCGGTTAACAAAAAGTGGTCGGCTAAGCCATTGAACCAAAAATATTCGGGCACAACACTGTCCTCCCAAACAAAGTTTCCTTTCATACTGTTATAACTCACATTGCCATCGGCGTCTTTCTCAGTGATGGGCATGCTATCTGCATCAAGACGACCAGCGGTACTCCAATCCCAGTACATTTTGGTAGGTTTACCCTTGGCATACACTGGAATATGACAGGTTTGGCAAGCTACTCTATAGCTGTGATTATCAATAATTTTATCATTATGCGGACGGTCGGTATGGCATTGTTCGCAGGTAACTCGGTTTTTGTCTTCGGATGATAATGCATATAATTTGCCAGTAATTTTATGGTTCTGCGTCGTATGGCAAGCTGTACAATTCATATCCTCACCTTCTTTAGCCATGTGGACGTCTATTTCGCGACTGCAATTGTTCATCTCTATATCCAAATCGCCATGTTTTACATTATTGCCGCCCCCACCAAGATAGTGACATGAACCGCAATTCTCTTTTTTGGGGTTGCCAACGCTTTGGGCTATTTTGTTTAAATCTATGCCCTTCTTTGGCATGCCTGCCAGTGCTTTTTCATATAAACCTGACTGATCATGGCATACGATACAATCGATGTTTTCAGCTTTGGTAAAATCAAAAGATTTGTCGCTATATCCATATCCTGCATGGCATTTTGTACACATCTTTTCATTGGAACCAACGCCAACACAAAAATTGTTGAGAACACTCTTTTTACCCACTGAAACCGCGTCACGCTTATGAAGTTTTTCTTTTCGATCCCATGTCCAATGGTTATTGACCATCACTTCTTTGTGGCGTTCGGTGTGGCAACTTAAACATGCCAACGTCATATCCTGTGGACGTTTAAATTCTTGTTTTAAAATCTCAAACTTACTATGGTCAACGGTCTTAATCGTAGTTTGATGCTCTTTGGTGATGTAATTGACCACAATGGGCTTGTCTGGAACAATCTGTTTTTTATTAAACGAATTAGTAACTACCACAAATACAATAATTTGAGGTAGTAATAAAACTAAAATTACTTGTATAATTTTTTTCATTGCTTTTGAATAAATTGAATCCCCAAAATTATTCCTAATCTAAGTATGGTTAGCTATACTTTGTTTGATATAAGTTTTTAATTACCTCACTACTTATTATACTAAAATATGATAATTATTAGTTTTTTTTATAAATGGACATTGGGGTCAATGGCAGATTCAACTTTCAAATGCAACCTTATTGCTTACAAATTAAAAAAAATCGACCTTTCTCGGAGTTTATCCCAAAAAAGGTCGAGGCTTTGATAATGGGCGGTATTAATTGATCACTTCCACGGTATAATCGCGGTTTATAATGATATGGGCCTGCGATTTGAGGTCGCGCACCATGGCGTGTTCTTGGAGTAGCACTTCCATACGAAACTCATTCTGAGGTTCTTTGCCACGGAGCTTCTGCGCCTTGCCGGTATCGTGATAGGTCATATCGATGAAAATTTTCAAATCTACCTTTTCGGTTTTAATGGCATACAATCCATCAATAATGAGCATATCCACCTCCGCAAAATTGGTGGTCAACAAATCCACTTGTTCGGTAACCAAATCTACACAAGGCATAGTACTAAACGTTTTTGCTTTAAAGTCGCCCATGTTTTTATAAATCATTTCCCAATTGTATTCTTCATAACCCACCACATTTTTTACACCATGCTTTTGGCGCCATTCGGTACGCTGCAAAGGCAAAATGCGGTAATAATTGTCGATGTGGATGGGTTTTGCAAAAATTCCGTGCTGACGCAAAGCCTTAGCAATCACATGAGCCAACTCGGTCTTTCCGGTTCCAGATTCCCCGGATATGGCCACAGTAAAGCGGTCTGTTTTGCGTTTAAGTATTTCTGCCACAATCACCTCAGCTGCCTGACGGTGTTTGTCTTCAATTAATAATACGTCACCTAACATGGTTCTATTCTTTTAAAATGGTTTATAATTCAACACACAATTCCTGATGGGGCATCAGGTTATAATTTTTCGATTTAATCTCAATTTTCACCCCTTGATCGGCGGTAATGCAGACCCTATTTTGAGTGAAATTAAATTTATAATTCACTGATTTAAAGGTCAACGCAAACGACAACCGGCTCCAATGGGCTGGCAAGCTGGGCTGTAAACTTAGGTGTGAGCCAAAAAAGTTGATCCCTGCAAAGGCTGCATACATAATGTAAATGGTGCCTGCCATCACACCCGTATGAATACCTTCGGCGGTGGTGCCTCCTTGGATGTCGTTGAAATCGCTGGTAACGGCCTCTTGAAAAAGCTCCCAACTTAAGTCGTAGCGTCCAATCTTTTGTGCTAAAAAGGCATGCACTACCCTGCTCAGCGTACTGCCATGGCTGGTGCGTTGCAAATAATATTCAAGATTTTTGGCCACATATCCTTTGGGCAACTGATAGCCCATCTTCCTAATAAGCTCTCCCACTTGCGATTCGGGAAGATTGTAATACAACATCAAAGTATCGGCTTGCTTGGCCACTTTATAATCGTCGGGACTAAGCTTTTCGGCTTTCAAAACCCGATCCATGCGGTGCACATTGCCGTATTTTTGGTGGTACAATTCAAAATCAAGCTCTTTCAAATCGAAGTAGCCATCGTATTGAGCCAGTATTCCTTCTTCATTGATTACCAAATGAAGTTTCTGAGCAATATCCAACCAATGGGCTGCTTCCTTTGAATTGAAATTTAATGTTTTTAAAACGTCCTGATCTACCCATTGCAATTGAAGCAAAAGGTTGAGTTGCTCAAACAACCAAGCGCTCATCACATTGGTGTAGGTATTGTCGCGAAGTCCACCCTGCTCCGATCCGGTATAAGCTTCGTGAAACTCGTCGGGGCCCATCACTTTATCGATGGTATAACGTTCGTTTTTGCTATTCCAACTACTCTTACTTTCCCAGAAACGGGCAATTTCGACCAGCATTTCCATGCCAGCTTCATTCATAAAAGCCACATCTTGAGTAAAATGCCAATATTGAATGATGTTATAGGCTACTGCCAAACTCACGTGTCGTTGCAAGGAGCTGTGGTCGTCGCCCCAGGTTCCACTCATGGGATTGAAATGGAATTTTTGGGTTTCTTCACGTCCGTCGCTTCCACTTTGCCAAGGAAACATGGCGCCTTTATAGCCAAACTCTGCAGCATATTTGCGGGCTTCGTCGAGGCGGCGATAACGGTACATCAGCACGGCCTTGGCCACCTCTGGATAATGCACAAAATAGATGGGTAAGATGTATAATTCGTCCCAAAAAATATGTCCTCGATAAGCTTCTCCAGTAAGTCCTCGTGCGGGTATTCCAAAATCGAGCTTGGCATTAAAGGGTGAAGTGCCTGCCATCAAATGGTAAATGTGCATCCGTAGCATTTTCTGTGTTAGTCGATCGCCATGCAACTGAATGTCCATTTTTTTCCAAATGCTTTCCCAAACTTGCTCCGATTTCTTAAACTCTTCGTCAAAGCTTTCGATGTTTTCAAAGGCTACTTTTTGAGTGGTTAAGGATTGATTAATGGGCTTTTGTTCGATAAAAACGGTCTTGATCAATCCCAAATATTCTCCTTGCTTCACCTCCATACTGGTGATGCTTTCTACCTTAGCTCTTTCTAAATTGTGTTGAAAGCGAACTGGATGCAAATCCTTGTTATGCATCACTTCCAATCGGGCAATTTGTTGAATTTGCACTTTTGATTGGGTGGTACAAACCACTAAAGTTTGACGGTCGTCGATGGCCATTTCGCTATGTGGCATCAGATGCGTTTGATTGAGTTCGGCATAACGCTTTACGCCTTCATTGATATGATTTCCAACCAATTGCGATCTTAAATGCAAAACCCCACTGTAGTTTAAAGGATGTAAGCAATACTGTATGGCCGCCACGTGCTGATTGTGCATCGAAGCAAAGCGACGCGAATAAACCATGGTTTGCCGGCCTTCTTGATCTTCCACCTTCATTTGCGTGGTCATTAAGCCCGACTTAAAATCGATCTTTCGTTGAATATCTTGAATTTTACTTTCATTGGGGTCAAACCAATTACCATCATTGATTTTAAAGCTGATGGGCAACCAATTGCTAACATTTACAAAATCTTCGTTCTCAATTTCTTTGCCCGAAACTTGGGAGGTCAAGCGATTATACACGCCTGCCATATAGGTTGCTGGGTAATTGATGGCATTGATATGCACATCGCAAAATGCGCCGCGTGTTCCAAAATACCCATTTCCCACACTTAATAAAGCCTCACGAGAACGCTCGTTTTCAGGCTTATAATCGTTATAGGTGAGCGACCACGCATCGGATTCCTTTCCATTATCGAACCAGTTTTGAATGCCCTCAAAACCAAATTCGCTCATATCACTCACCACCACATCGGCGCCTGCGAGCAATAAAGCTTGATGATTATGCTCCCGTGCTAACCCTAAAACAAGGCCAAAATTGCCTTTTCGGGCAGCTTGCACTCCGCTGATGGCATCTTCCACCACCACGGCCTCGTCAGTATTGACCCCAAGATTGGCGGCAGCAGTGGTAAAAATATCGGGTTCGGGTTTGCCTTTCAAACCCATTTCGGCGGAGACAACACCATCGACACGAGTTTCGATAAAATGCATTAGACCAGCGGCTTCCAACACACTTTCACAATTTTTTGACGAAGAAGCCACTCCAATATGAATGCCCTCGGTCTTAAGCCGCTGCATCAAAGCCACTGTGGATTCGTAAACCTGAACTCCATCGCGCTCAAGAATGAGGTTAAAGGCAATATTTTTTCTATTGCCAACACCGCAATAGGTTTCCATTTCGGGTAAATCGTCAGGATTTCCGTAGGGAAGCTCAATGCCCCGGGATTCTAAAAACGACTTAACACCTTCATATCGAGGCTTACCATCGACGTAGGTGAGGTAGTCGCCTTCATGAGTAAACGCAACAAAAGGAGTCCCTGTTTTTTTGGAATAGTCCATCAGAAATTGATCAAACATCTCTTTCCAGGCCGTGCTGTGAACCAATGCCGTTTGGGTGATTACACCATCCAAATCGAAGATTACTGCTTTGAATTTTTGCATAAGCTATTTTTTACTTAAGAATTGCCCACACAAAACCGTAGGCATTTAAACTTAATTGATTGTTAAACTCATAATTATGGCCGGTCAAAATGCTCCATTGAGCTGAGGATTGCTCCAAAACAACGCTTTGATTGGATAAATTTTGCACCACTAATATCTTCTCATTTTCCAAGCTTCGCTGGTACATCAACAGTTGCTTCTTTTGAGTATTCATCCATTGAATATCACCTCTTCCAAAGAGTGGATATTGACTGCGGATTTTGAGCATTCGACTTAAACGGTGGTAAACCTGATAACTCAAACTTTCGGGTTGTGCCAATTCTTTTTCAAGTTGTTCCCAATCGATTCTACCTCGCACCAAAAAGCGGGTATCGTCCTTACCGGTGAGTTGTATTTGCTCTTTATAAAAATTGTGGTCGTTTTGTTTTCCAAATTCATCGCCATAATAGACCACCGGAGTACCGGGAAGGCTAAGCATAATACTGTACATCAATGCAATCTTATCCACATTATTGTCCATCAATTCTGCAAAACGAGCCGAAATACCTTGTCCTAATCTGAAATTCCACTCGGGATTTTTGCAATAATGATCGTGAATAAATTTGCGGTCTTCTTCGGTAACGTACACCAACTCAAGACTTAATTCGTCGTGGCAGCGCAGAAAGGTAAACCATTGGCTTCCCTCGGGAATATTAGGAGTAATGGATTGAGAAAGGGTATGTACAATAGGCTCTGCACTTTGAAGTTCAAGAGCTTTGTACAGTTGAGGCATCAAAGGAAAATGATATCCAGCATGGCATTCATCACCATCGCCGAAATATTTTACCACCTCCACAGGCTGTTGACAAGCCTCGGCCAAAAGCAAGGTATTGGGTCTGATGAAATCTACTGCAGCTCTGAAAAGTTTCACAATTCGATGGGTATTGGGATGATTTTCGCATGCAGTGCCTTCCTCTTTCCACAAGTAGGGAATGGCGTCAGCTCTAAAACCATCTACCCCTTTCGACATCCAATACATCAGATTACGAGTCATCTCAACAAAAACTTGCGGATTTTCGTAATTCAAATCGGGCTGAAAATCAAAGAATCGGTGAAAGAAATATTCATCACCTTCCTTTTTCCAATTGCTTTCTTCGATGCCGTAGAAAATAATGCGAGCATCTTCATATTTCTTATCGGTGGGGCTCCAGTGAAAATAATTTCGATATGCATTGTCTTTCGATTTCCGAGCCTCAGCAAACCAAGGATGTTCTTCCGAAACGTGATTGATGGCAATATCAAAAATCACGCGAATTCCTTTTTCGTGCGCCCGTTGCAGAAAACGATCAAACACTTCATCTTGGGGCTGGTGGCTCAACAAGTCGGGACGAATTTTCCGATAATCTTTAATATCAAAGCCCGCATCCCGACCCGGACTATCGAGGATAGGAAGCAGCCATAAGCAGCTCACACCAAGCTCTTGCAGATAATCGAGCTTATCTTCCAACCCTTGGAAATTGTGATTAAAAAGATCCACGTACAAGGAATACACCGTCACCTCGCGATACCACTCTTGGGGCAGCGGACCGATGGCATGGGTTTGTTTAAAATTCTGGAGTTCGGCCACAAAGGAATGTAACATTTCATCATGCTCATTCCCATATATTTGCGTCCAAATATTTTCAATTTTTTGCAAGAGAGACATGGGTCAATTTTAAATTGTAAAAGAGCACAAATTTCGATAAAAAATTAACGCTTATAGCATAAAACCAACAAAAAATTTACCCTAAAAATTGAGAGTATTTTTGTGGAGAAAAGGATGAAGATTGGGAGAAACGATCAAAAAAAATCAATAGCTCATCGGCTTAATTTCGCCAAGCAAAACCCGAGCTCCCATGGTTGCCAAGGCTTTCATTTCATCTTCGCCAGGGTACACATGCACAGGGGCTAATTTTTTTACTCGATTTGCTATCAGGGAAGTAAATGTGTGACAGTAAGCAATCCCACCCGTCAATAAAATAGCATCCACCTCACCGCTCAAAACGGTAAACATAGCTCCAATATCCTTGGAAACCTGATAAGCCATGGCTTCAAAAATCAATTTTGCATTGGCATTACCTTCCTCAGCCCATTTTCGTACTAGGCGCGCATCGGTGGTCCCTAAATAAGCCATGAGCCCTCCTTGACCCGTTACCATTTTTCGAATTTCATTCTCTGTATATTTCCCTGAAAAACAATGACTAATCAACTGCCCCATGGGCAATGTACCACTGCGTTCGGGGCTAAATGGCCCTTCGCCATCAAGTCCTTGGTTAACATCAATTACACGCCCTTGGCGATGAGCTCCCACCGTAATGCCTCCGCCCAAATGGGCCACAATCAAATTCAACTCGCAATATTTTTTAGAGCGAGATTGAGCGTATTCGTAGGCTATAGCCTTCTGGTTCAGAGCATGATAAATCGATTGCCGACTAAACAACGGATGACCCGCCACACGAGCTAAGGGTTCAAACTCGTCCACCACCACAGGATTGGCAATGTACGCTTTTGAGTTGGGAATGCCTCGGGCTATATCGTCAGCAATTAAACCACCCAAATTGCTGGCATGCTGACCGATGGGACTGTTTTGAAGGTCGTATTTCAATTTCTCGTCCACAGCTATTACGCCTGAGGGCACAGGTTTTATAAGGCCTCCCCTACCCATCACCACTTTTACTTGCGAAATATCGACCTGATTGCTTTGAAGTACCGAGAGAATCACATCCTTGCGATATTCAAACTGGTCACCAATCTTTTCAAACTTACTCAGTTCCTCGGTGGGATGGGTTATATCCTGCTGAAAAACCGACTGAGTTCCTTGAAACAGAGCCACTTTCGTAGAAGTTGACCCTGGGTTTATTACCAATATGTAACTATCGCAAACAATCATAAAATTTACTATTCATATACTAAAATGGGTTCATCCCCTCTCATGGCTGAGAGCGTAATTTGCGCCATCGAATCCAATTCGACCACACCGGGATAAATATGTATAGGAGCCATTTTGCCTACCCTTTCGATGATTTTGTTGACAAACCACCGACTATTAGCAATGCCTCCGGTGATGATAATGCCATCCACTTGTGAGTTGAGAACGGCAAACATAGCCCCTATTTCTTTGGAAACTTGGTAAGCCATGGCTTCAAACACCAGAGCTGCTTTTTTATCACCGTGATTCACTCGTGCGTCCACTTCCAGCGCACTATATGTACCTAAGTATGCGTAGAGTCCGCCTTTGTGCATAATCATATCGAGAACTTCAGTTTCAGTTTTTCCCGAACGGTAACAATAGCGCACCAAATCGCCTACGGGCAAGGTACCACATCGTTCGGGTGAGAAAGCCGCATCTCCATCCAAAACTTGATTGGCATCGATTACCAACCCTTTGCAATGGGCACCTACACTAATACCACTGCCCAGGTGCACCACAATTAAATTCATTTCTTCATACTCCCGCATCACCGCTTTGGCATGACGCTTGGCCATGGCCTTTTGATTCAGTGGATGGAAAGCCGATTTGCGCTCAAAGAGTGGATGACCTGTAAATCGAGCCAATTCATGGTACTCATCAACGGTGACTGGATCAACAATAAAGGAGCGCATTTCAGGAAAAACCTTTCCAATCTCATAGGCCAAAAGTCCTCCTAAATCTACCACATCTTCCCCATATTCAACACTTTTTAAGTCTGTGACAATTTTATTGTTCATCTCATAGATACCAGATTTTACGGGCTTCAACAAACCGCCTCGGCCTACAACTGCCATGACGCGATCCATCTCAATGCCATTGCTATTGAGCTCAGCAAGAATCTTATCTCTTCGATAATCTATTTGTTCCAAATAATGCGAATACCTACCAATTTCATCATCGGGATGCTGAACATCTTTCAAAAACAAAATATTATAATGTTGATAAACAGCTATCCGAGTAAATATGGCTCGGGGATTAATAACGAGAATTAAGTCTTTATACATAAGGTAAGGTTTTAGTTTCTACGATTGGAGTTGGGTTTGCTAAAATAGAAAAATGCTTGCTCGAAATAAATAAATGATGAAAAAATCAATAGGGCAAGTAAAAATGCCAGCCACAAAAGTAATGTGGAGGATGATTATCTGGAGGACAATGAATTACTTTGGTTCTGATGCGGGCATCAATGGTTTGAGCAAAGGTGGTGTATTCGATAATTCCCGCCGATTTGCAAGGATAATCGTCGAGACCTTTACTCTTGCGCGCCAGTTGCACACGGCATTCGTTCATAAAAAAGTCGATGCTAGTTTCGGTTTCATTGGCAAAACTTTGCTTGTTGATGGTGCCATAAAGCCGATATTCCATGGCCGTTTTTAAACCTGCAATGCCTGGAAATTCGGGAAGATTAAGCAGTCGTTTGATTCTGAGGGCTTCATAAGGCGAAAACTTCTCCCAGGCGGCATCGTTGCATGCTTTGGCAAGCGTCATTCCCTCGGCAAATTCAACCGCCTGAAACCAAACCCCATCGGTTGCCAGCCAATTTAAGGCCGCAGCTTCTTTGAGGTTCTTTTGCTTTTCTTCTGAGAGCTGAGTCCAGTTCTTAGGCATGCCATTTTCCAATTCAAGGTCAAAGATTTTTGCATAACGTTTCATCTGAATCGCAAGGCTATTTTTCCAAGCATTATCTAAAATTTCTGATGCTTTTTCCATGCCCATTCGGTCGCGCACTTCGGCATACCACATGGAATGATGCACCATGGTACGCTGTAAAAACTCAAAAAACATTGCTACAGGATGTAAATCATCCTTTTCTGTGGGTTCCATATTTCGTAATTTAGCTTACAAAGGTAGAAAGTTGGTTGTAAAAAAATCAACATTTCTTAAACATTTTTTAATTTGCAAAAAAAAATTAATAAATTTGCCTCCCTAATCCCATCCTGCTATGGTAATTGCACTTAAGAAATTTATTTTTAGAAACCTAAAGAATCGCGATGAATACTTATAACATATTGATTATAAGTATTAAGTGTAGTTTATCTATTTATTAAAACTTTATTTATTATTAAAAAATGAACCTACCATACGCTGAAAGTTTCAAGATAAAAATGGTGGAACCTATCCAAAAAAGCACGCGCGAAGAGCGCCTAAAGTGGATTCGTGAGGCCAAATACAATTTATTTAACCTAAGAAGTGACCAAGTTTATATCGATTTACTCACCGATAGTGGCACCGGAGCCATGAGCGACCGTCAATGGTCGGAGATGATGTTGGGTGACGAAAGTTATGC
>DYSI01000011.1 GCA_020718275.1 Draconibacterium orientale | reverse complement strand
AAGGATCGGATTTCGTTTTACACGCTCAGCCTATCACTCAAATCATCAATTGTAAGTTAATTTTTCAGCCTTACAATGCGGTGAGCGGTCTTTTAAAATGCTACTTTTGCAAGCCAATGGAGATGTTCTACCTTTTAAGCAAGTGCTTGGAAATGACCATCTCGAACAGAAATATTTTGGACTTAAATGCGTTATAAATTTCAGCTGTTTCTAAAGTTCTGATGCTAAGTGACTCTAAATCTGTTGATAGCTGTTTTTTTTTTTTTTTTTTTTTGACTCGACAGATTGAACCAAATACGCTTTAATAATTAAAAATAAACTTCTACCATGAATATAAAGGTTTTCTTTTTCACTTTGATGCTCGTTCCAAACTTGCTTTTGGCTCAAAATATTCCTTTGCTGTCGAGTATGCGTGACTCCATTTTTGTCAACGCAGAAAAAATGTCCTCGGCCAAAACAGAATCTGGCAAATATCTTTTCTCCGATCGAGTGGACTATTGGGTTGAACAATTTATAAAACAAGAAAAATCTATAGAATTTCCTTTGGATTCTATGAAATGGGTAGGAGTAGTTACGTCTAGAGATTTGAAAATTAGGATTTTCACTTGGGCAGTTCCGCTAAATTCTGGCCGATTTGCTTTTAAAGGCTATGCTCAAACTTTTAGTAAATCTAATAAGTCGTATCACTATTTTAAATTGGTGGATAAAACTGACAAATTGGGTAAAGCAGATTTCAAAACCTTGTCGCCAAGTAATTGGTATGGTGCGTATTACTATCGTATTGTGGAAACAAAACGGGATAAAAAGGTGTATTATTCATTGATCGGATGGAAGGGAATCGATAAAACTAAACAATGTAAGCTAGTCGAAATTGCCACCTTGAAAAGTAATGGGGATTTAGTGTTGGGCTATAATTTATTTTCGATCAAAAATCACGAGTATTTTGGTAAAACCTATTCTCCAAAGCGTTTGATATTCACCTACAGCGTTTTAGTAAGTATGCATATGGATTACGATCGCCAAAGTATTATTTTGCGTTCTGAAAAAGAAGCAAAGCCAATCAAAAAAGCTTCTCGCAAAACTGGTTTTCAGGCGCAAGATGAATTAGAAAAACCTACGGTAAAAGAGAGTCGGATCACTGATTTTATGATTGTGATGGATCGTTTGGTGCCCACGGCTGTTGAATTAACTGGCTTTTTCGAGTTTTACTATCCCGAAAGTAATGTGATGGATGCACTACGATTTGAGAAAAATACCTGGAAATATTACCCTGATATCGACGCTCGAAACCAAACAAGCAAAACTCAAAAAATTAGAAAAGTAGAATATGATTTGGTTCCTAGTGAATAATTGGGATATATAGGTAAAGTCTAATTATTCCTTTGCTCGGGCTTCATAATCATCTAACTTAAATACACTGAGAATTTTACTCCCTTGCCTACTGAGGCTGTACACTTCAGGATATGCATAGTCTTCGGGGTGAAATCGGTAATTACTGATAAAATAATTCGCGTCTTCCAGCCTTTCTACGAGTTTAATTCTTGGGTCTTTTTCATTCACTAGCCTCCAATTATCAATGCCTGATTCATTTGAAATGTAGACCAAAATAGTCGCTCGATCATCAATTTTCAGAATCGCTTCCATACCTTCTTTGAAGCTTAATCCCCAATAGTCGAACTCATAATGTTGTCGAATATATTCTTCACTTTTATTTACCAGTCCATTGAAATAGGTTTGCTGATAGGGATGTAAAATCAGCATCTGGATTGCCGGAAAAAAGGCAATAGATACACTAAATATGCTTAGGATTATGGTCGCCTTTTTTTGCTTACGCAGTAGCCTCAAAAATTGTCGTACACCATATACAGCGCCAATAATGATTAAAGGCGCGAAGAAATATAAATGGCGCCATCCATCATAAAAGGTGGGTTTCAATATCAAAAATAATATCCATAAATCAATCGGAAATAGGGCGAAAATAAATACTGACCACTGATGTTTTGTGATGCCTGTTTCTACATTTTTAATGAAATGCTGAATAAGAGCAACTAGGCCAAACAAATAGAAAATAATAATTATCAATGGGCTTGTAATGCCAAGCCACCAAGGAACATAATACCACGGATTGTGGAAGGCTTTTACCATTTCTCCCATAAACAGGGTGCTGTAGTTCCACGGAAAATGCGACATTCGAGCCATGGTTTGCATAAAATGCACTGCTGGATTTGGCCAAAGCGCTGGCCATAAGGCGTATATCATTACCAAGGTCAACAGGAGGTAAATCCCCATGGGCTTTAACGTTTTTCGAAATCCTCTTTGAGCGATATAATGAAAAAAGAATAATGAAATAGTGATAATGGGTGCTATAAACCCAATAATTCTTATATCTATCAAAAAGGCAGAAACAAAGGCGTGAATTGACAATCTTTTTAAACTACTGGGCGATTCAATCAATATGATTAGCGAATACAGGGAAATTATAAAGGTCGAAAGAAAAGGAATGTCTTTGGTGTTATAAAATGAATCAGCAAAAATTCGGGGACTCAAATACAAGAATATCAGTCCTAGAATGGCGTATTGATAGTTTTTGAAAAGCCGTAATAGCAAAAGAAAAAAGAAAAAAAGCGCAAAGAGAAAGTAGAAATGGGTCACTAAATGCCGTACAAATATTTGATTCTGATAGCTTGTGAACTGTTTTTGAATGATGTACAATGGCAACTCAAAAGCACTGCCATAATGTTGATCAGCACTTTTAAAAATATCTTGGTTTTCACCTATGGCGTATTCATAATTTTGTTTGCCGATTTGATATTGCAAATGATCGTCCCACGGAACGCCATAATCATCGGCTATCAGCAAACCAATAAGTGCAAAGGCAGCAAAAAGCAAAAACAGTATTAGCTTTTGAATCGCGTTAAGTGTTTTAAGATTGTTCTGTTTTAGGTTATCCATATCGCCCAAGCCATAGTTTATTTGAATGGCAATATTATCAAAATTAAACCAATTGGTCAATTGGATTTCTCCTATAATTTTACCTTTCGAGCAATGGGCTTGCCATAATCACCATTTTGCTTATTTATTTCCATCAGCTAGCTTCTTGGTTATTTTCAATACCATTTTTTAATCGAATTAATCATCCTAACGCTCATGGATTCAATTGATATGAAGGTTTTTTTGAATGATTTGTTAATTATCCATTAAGCTTTTATACTTTTGCATCTCATTTCAAAAAATCATAAGAATGACGCTCATTAAATCCATTTCCGGAATAAGGGGAACCATTGGCGGACAAGCCGGTGATACTTTAAGCCCCGTAGATATTATCAAGTTTGTTTCAGCTTATGCCATACAACTTAAAAATAAAATCCCTAATTCGCCATTAAAAGTGGTGGTTGGCAGGGATGCTCGTTTGTCAGGTGCCATGGTCAATCATTTGGTAATTGGTACTTTAAGTGCCATGGGAATCGATGTAATCGACCTCGGATTATCCACTACACCAACCGTGGAAATGGCCGTTACTGATCATCAGGCTCAAGGTGGAATTATCCTCACCGCCTCCCATAATCCTAAGCAATGGAACGCTTTGAAATTGCTGAACGAAAAAGGGGAATTTATCAATGGAGTCGAAGGAGTGGAGTTGCTCCGAATTGCTGATAAAGAAGATTTTAACTTTGCTCAAGTCGATCAATTAGGAAAAATATCGCACGATTATAATGCCATCGAAAGTCATATTAAACACATTCTTGATCTCGAATTGGTTGATGTGAAGGCTATTACCGAAGCCGATTTTACCGTGGCAATTGATGCCGTAAATTCTACTGGAGGTATTTCCATAGTTCCTTTGCTTAAGCGTTTAGGCGTTGATCGCGTAATCGAATTGTATACCGAACCTACTGGACAGTTTCCTCAT
The DNA here is from genome assembly GCA_020718275.1 of Draconibacterium orientale. Lineage (GTDB taxonomy): Bacteria > Bacteroidota > Bacteroidia > Bacteroidales > UBA1556 > UBA6267. The sequence continues at coordinate 37,447 of DYSI01000011.1, read as the reverse complement.
AATCCCGAACCTCTGCCCGAACACCTAAGCGAACTTTCACAAGCAGTGGTCAAATCTAAAGCAGATGTTGGCTTTGTGGTTGATCCTGATGTCGATCGATTAGCTATCGTGATGGAAAACGGTGAAATGTTTAATGAAGAATATACGCTTGTGGCCGTTGCCGATTATGTTTTGCAACATCAAAAGGGTAATACTGTTTCCAATATGAGTTCAACGCGTGCGCTGCATGATGTAACCCTCAAACATGGTTTTAGCTATGCTGCCTCTGCCGTGGGCGAAGTGAATGTTGTGGAATTAATGAAGGCTACCCAGGCGGTTATTGGCGGCGAAGGCAATGGCGGTATTATCTATCCTGCCCTTCATATCGGCCGCGACGCTTTGGTTGGTATCGCCTTGTTTTTAACCTATTTGGCAAAACGTAAAATTAAAGTCTCGCAACTCCGCGCCGAATATCCTGCTTATTTTATCAGCAAAAATAAAATAGAACTGGCTCCCGGGCTTGACGTAGACGCCGTTTTAGTGGCTATGGCAACCAAATATGCTGATCAGAAAATCTCTACCATCGACGGTGTTAAAATTGACTTTGAAGCTTCATGGGTGCATCTGCGAAAATCAAATACGGAACCTATCATACGCGTTTACGCCGAAGCCGCTTCGATGGATGAGGCGGCCGCTTTGGCAACTACAATTATGCAGGATATTTATTCCATTACCAAATAGAAATGGGATTTTTGTCTCCATTTTAATTCATTATTTGCAAGGAATTATTCCTTTTAGGTATTTGCCGAATTATTTTTTTTGTTAGAACAATCAATGAATAAATTCACCGAGAAAACGGCTTTCAACTCTTCTTTGATGGCCTTTTTTTTACTTGTATGCTAGCGTTTTACGTGTTCTATAAATTTTTTTTATGAAACAAATTGTGTACCTTGATAATGCCGCTACCACCCCAATTGATGCGGAGGTATTGGACTGGATGCATCAACAGAATGCTTCGTTTTATGGTAATCCTTCTTCCTTTCACCAGCTTGGTCGCGAAGCTAAAGTGCTGGTAGAATCTGCCCGTACTACCATTGCTAAATATTTGAAGGTGCTTCCTGCTGAAATTTTTTTCACTTCAGGCGGTACCGAATCCATCAATACCTTGGTGAAAAGCTTAGTGGAAAAGGATGAAATTTGTCAGCTTATAACTAGCCCGATCGAGCATCCTGCCATGTTGAGGAGTTTAGAATATTATTGCAATAAATTATCTAAGCCACTGATATACATAGAGGTGGATCGAATGGGACAGGTGAATTTGGAAATGCTCGAGCAAGTGCTAAAGCAAGCTAATGGGTCTTCACTGGTGAGTTTAATGCACGCCAATAACGAATTAGGCACCTTGCTATCTATTCAAAAAGTGGCTGACTTGACCCAAAAGTACCATTCCTTTTTTCTGTCGGATACCGTGCAAACCATGGGGAAATTGCCGAATGACACCTTTGGTGAGTACGTAGATTTTGCTGTTGGCTCTGCCCATAAATTTCATGGCCCAAAAGGGACAAGCTTTTTGTATATCAATTCAAAAAATAAAATTTCTCCCTTACTTTTAGGAGGTAGTCAGGAACGAAATATGCGCGCTGGAACTGAAAATGTTATCGCAATTTCGGCCATGGCCAAGGCTTTTGAAATCGCTAATAAGGAAATGGAGTCTACTAATAGCCATATCCAAAATCTCAGAACTTACCTCTTGAATCGCCTTCGTCTTGAATTTCCCGCCGTTCAACTCAATGGCGACCCGCAAGGACTTCCTGCTATTCTTAATTTGGGAATTCCTAAGACAACAAATAATGAATTGCTATTGATGAAATTTGATATTCACGGAATTATGGTTTCTGGAGGTAGCGCATGCAGCTCTGGTGCAATGAAAGATTCCCACGTTATTATCGCAATCGGAATAAATGATGAAATTCGACCTATTCGTTTATCAATGAGTAAGTTAACGCAGCAGTCTGACTTAGATGCTTTCTTCGAGGTGTTGAAAAAATATGAATAAGTTTTTCATAGCATTATTATAAACAATTGATTGATAATATACTTTAGCCGTATATCTAATATTTCGAATCGAATGAGCCAGAGTAAACAGAAGCGCAAATTCAAGAAGGTAATTTTTAAACTTTCGTATGCTGAATATGAATATTTGATAAAATGCAGTACACTCGAAAAAATTTCCCCTAATAAGTTTATTAAGCAGCATCTGCGTAAGGGTTTTGAGGAGTTAAAACCGAGGGTTACAGATTGGGATAAACAGAAACAGCCTGAAAATCAGCTTGCGCTCTTTGATTTCAATCTACAACCCCAACAAAGCTCAATGCTCGCCGATGAAGGCTTTCTTTATTCAACAGAAAAGCAATAACTATGGCTCAAAAATTTCATCTCGATAGCCTCGATAGCAAAATATTATCCTACCTTTCCAAAGATGCCCGTATGTCGTTTAGCGAAATAGCTCGCCATTGCAAGCTTACTTCTTCTGCCATTCACCAAAGGGTACAAAAACTATTCGAAAATAAAGTACTGGATACTGCTACTTTGAAAATTGATCCCAAAGCACTTAATTACAATACTTTGGCTTACGTTGGCGTACAGATTAATTTGGTAAAACAGCGAACACATCAAGAGGTATTCGAGCATATTCAAAATATTCCTCAAGTGGTAGAATGTCATAACATTACGGGTAAATACTCCTTTCTGCTGAAGATTTATGCACACACCAACGAGCATCTCAAACAATTATTAGTAGAGAATCTACAGTCTGTTGTTGAAGTAGTTGCCACCGAAACTTTCATTTCATTGGAGGAAGGATTCTCTCGAAATCTGCCCGTCGAATAAGCTTTATTAGGCATTTTCCTTGCGTAGGCTGACCCACTATCGTTATTTCAATGGGCTTTTTTAAGACGTTATCATCCTTTTTTTTTGTTTACTTTGTAAGCTCAAATTAAAACATTCAGTGGCTAAATTAGAATTTATCGAAATACAAGGTGCACGCGTGCATAACCTTAAAAATGTGAGTGTTAAAATCCCACGCAACCGCTTGGTAGTGATTACAGGACTCTCTGGATCGGGGAAGTCTTCCCTCGCTTTTGACACTTTATACGCCGAGGGTCAGCGCCGTTATGTGGAAAGCCTAAGTTCGTATGCCCGTCAATTTATGGGTAAAATGAGCAAACCAGAGGTTGACAAAATCACCGGCATTTCGCCCGCTATTGCCATTGAGCAAAAGGTAAACACCCGAAACCCAAGATCTACTGTTGGCACCTCTACCGAAATCTATGAATATCTTAAATTAATATTTACCCGCCTAGGCAAAACGTATTCGCCTATTTCTGGCGAAATAGTTAAAAGACATAGCGTGGATGATGTATTAGATTTCTCCCATAAAATGCCCGAGAATACTCGCTTTATGATTTGCTTTCCTGTGAGGCAACAAGCTGATAGGCCAATACTTGAACAGCTATCTTTGTATCTGCAACATGGATATTCTCGTATCTTCTCAAACAATGACATTAAGTTGATTGAGGATATAATTCAAACTAAAAATCTGATTCATAAAAATCCTGACAATTGCTTCATTATTGTGGACCGCCTGAGCAGTAAAACCGACGGTTATGACGATGCCCGTTTGGCGGATTCTACCCAAACCGCTTTTTACGAAAGCCATGGTGATTGCGTTGTTCTCTATGAAAAGGATACTAAATGGCATAAAAAAAGCTTTTCTAATCGCTTTGAACTTGATGGAATCCAATTTGAAGAACCTAGCCTCGACTTCTTTACTTTCAACAATCCATATGGGGCTTGTCAGCGATGCGAAGGTTATGGAACAGTCATGGGAATTGATGAAGATTTAGTAATTCCGGATAAGAACTTATCGGTATATGAGGAGGCTATCGCTTGTTGGAAAGGTGAAAAGATGAGCCAGTGGAAAGATCAGCTAATTCGCTCTGCACATCATTTTGATTTTCCTATTCATCGCCCTATCAATTTATTAACGGACGCTGAGTATAAATTGCTGTGGACAGGGAATTCCTTTTTTCAAGGTTTGGATGCTTTTTTTGTCGAAATTGAACAGAATAGTTATAAAATTCAGTATCGCGTGATGCTATCGCGCTATCGCGGACGAACTCTTTGTCCTGATTGCCGAGGTGCTCGGGTACGCAAAGAAACAAATCATGTGCTGGTGAGCGGCAAATCCATCAGTGATGTGGTGCTTATGACGGTGGAGGATGCGCTCTCCTTTTTTAAAAACATTGAGTTAAATAAGCATGACCGACAGGTGGGCGAACGACTACTCCTCGAAATTACCAATCGACTACAAGTGCTTGTAGATGTTGGATTGCCGTATTTGTCACTCAATCGCAAATCAGCTACTTTGTCAGGAGGTGAATCGCAACGCCTTAATTTGGCAACTTCGCTTGGGAGTAGTTTGGTCGGTTCCTTATACATCCTCGACGAACCTAGTATCGGTCTGCATCCACGTGATACACATCGCTTAATTGAGGTGCTGAAAAAATTACGCGATATGGGAAATACGGTTATTGTGGTTGAACATGATGAAGAAATGATGAAGGCTGCCGACTACATCATTGACCTAGGTCCTGAAGCTGGTAGCCTTGGTGGTGAATTGGTTTTTGCTGGAACTTACGACGATATGATTAATAATGCAAAGACGCTTACTGCCAGGTATTTGCGTGGTGAATTGCGCATTCCTTTGCCTCAGTTCCGTCGTTCGTGGAATCAGTTTATCGAGATTAAAGGGGCTTCCGAAAACAATTTAAAAAATGTAAATGTTAAGTTTCCCTTAAATACGCTTACCCTCGTTACTGGTGTTAGTGGCTCGGGCAAAACTACCTTAGTGAAGGGAATATTGTATCCAGCATTGCAAAAATTGCTCGGAGGTCATGCTGATAAAACTGGTAAATTTTCCGACATATCGGGAGACATAAAGCGTATCGACGAAGTGGAATTAATTGATCAAAACCCTATAGGCCGATCTTCTCGCTCTAATCCAGCTACTTACATTAAGGCTTATGACGAAATACGAACCTTATTCGCTTCACAGAAATTAGCTAAGTTGCGAAATTATAAACCTGGATTCTTTAGTTTTAATGTTGAAGGTGGGCGCTGTGAGGTTTGTCAAGGCGAGGGACAGGTAAAAGTGGAAATGCAGTTTATGGCCGATATCTATCTCACTTGTGAGCATTGCGAAGGTAAAAGGTTCAAGGCTGAAACCTTAGAAGTTAAGTATTTAGGAAAGAGTATTGCCGATATTTTGGAAATGACCGTCGAAGATGCTTACCATTTTTTTAAGGCTCAGAAGGCTAGTGCCGAAAGTAAAATCGCTGAAAAACTTAGCGTTCTGCATCAAGTGGGCATGGGTTATGTCAAATTAGGTCAGCCATCGAGTACTTTGAGTGGGGGCGAGGCTCAACGCATCAAATTGGCGTCGTATCTTGCCAAAGGTAGTACCGCTCAGAAAGTGCTCTTTATCTTTGATGAGCCCACCACTGGTTTACATTATCACGATATTCTGAAATTATATATTGCGATGAGTGAATTGATTAAGCTAGGCCATAGCTTAATTATTATTGAGCATAATCAAGAATTTATCAAGTGCGCCGATTGGATTATCGATCTCGGTCCGGATGGTGGTAATAAAGGAGGCGTGATTCTTTTTCAAGGAACTCCCGAGGACTTACTTAAGCAAGACAATTCATTTACAGCCAATTATTTACAGGGAAAAATATAGGGTGCAATTATCTCAGTTTTGCGTCTAGTTCTTGCTCCATTAGATACACCATTTTATTGACTGTTTTGTCAATAATTTTATCGGTTAAGGTCTTAGTTTCATCCTGAAATATTAAGCTTACTGCATAGGATTTCTTTCCCTCTGGTATGCCTGTTCCTTCGTATACATCAAAGAGATTGACAGATTTCAACAAGCTTTTCTCAGCTTTATAGGCAATACCCTCTATTTGTTCGTAGCTTATGGCTTGATTGACTAGCAAGGCTAAATCGCGGCGAACGCTTGGAAATTTGGGAAGCTCGGTATATTTAGTTTTGAATTGCTTCAAAATGTTTAAGAATTGATCGAAATGCAAATCAAGGTAGTAAACTTCTTGTTGGATGTCAAATTCTTTAGTCATTGCTTTAGAGAGTTTTCCAAGGCTGGCAATATGTTTTTGGTTTACTGAATAATTTAAGCCAAAAGATAATTCAGTGCTAGTGGCTTCGCTCATCTTGATGGATTCCGTTGGTATTCCAAAACGGGTAAATAACTGATTAGCAATTTCTTTTAAGGCGTAAAAATCAACCTCATGAGCGGCAGTCTTCCAGTTTTCAAATTGATTTTTGCCTGAAATAAATATGGCGAGGTGCTCACTTTCATGGTATTTTTTATCAACACTAGTTTCTGCTGGTTTGATTAATTGATAATGTTTTCCAAACTCAAAAAGCTTCAAATCAAATGATTTAAAATTGATGTTTCGCAAAATGGTTTCTAATCCGCCGAAAACTAGCGATTGACGCAGTACATTGAGTTCGGAACTTAAAGGATTCAGAATACCAACGCTTTTAGCTGCTTGATACTGTTCTTTGCCTTCAAAATAACTGGCTTTGGTTAGCGAGTTATTCATGGTTTCGTTGAAGCCTTTAGCCACTAAAAATTCGGAAATTAGCTGCTGTATTTGCTCTTTATCTGGTTTAACACGATGATTTATTGATGAATGGATATGCTCGTCGAATTGGATATGATTATATCCATAGATTCTAAGCACTTCTTCAATTACATCCACTTCGCGCGTAACATCCACTTTGAAGGTCGGAATCTCTAGATGAAGAAAGTCTGCTTCTTCGGCCAGTATTATTAAGTCTAAATCTGTTAAAATGGATTTCACCAAAGGCCTCTCAATCACTTGACCTATCAGCGTATTTAGCTTGTCGAAATGTAAATCCACTGTCCAATTATTGATGGGGTTTGGATACACATCTTTTATAGCTGAGGCTATGTTTCCTCCAGCTACTTCTTTGATAAGCATTGCAGCTCTTTGGAGTGCATAAATGGTGATATTTGGGTCAGCACCTCTTTCAAAACGGAATGAAGCGTCGGTTTTCAGATTATGTTTTTTGGAGGTTTTGCGCACAAACACAGGGTTGAAATAGGCGCTTTCGATAAATAAATTTACAGTGGTTGGTTTTACTCCGCTTTTTAAACCGCCAAAAACGCCAGCAATACACATGGGTTCTTTGGCATTACAAATCATAAGATCCTGATCGCCTAGACTTCTTTCTACTTCGTCTAAAGTTACGAATTTACTCCCCTCTGCAAGGGTTTGAACAATTATTTTCTTTTCGGTTATTTGGTCGTAATCGAAGGAGTGCAAAGGTTGTCCTGTTTCCATTAATACGAAATTAGTAACATCCACCACATTATTAATCGGGCGTATTCCCACAGATTTTAATCGGTTTTTTAGCCATTCAGGAGATTCCTTCACCTGGATATTTTCAATACAAATGCCTGAATATCTAGGGCAAGCTTCTTCGTTTTTTATTTCTATGTCAATCTCCAAATGCTGATTATCAATCTTAAAATCATGAAGTTCAGGTTTTAAGACATATAATTTTTTTTCAGGATAGAAGCGATTCACCACAGCAACAATATCTCTGGCGACGCCAAAATGCGAGGTGGCATCGGCGCGGTTGGGGGTTAACCCTATCTCGAATACATAGTCTGAATTTACTGGGAAATACTGACTGGCCTCTGCACCAATCTGAGCTGCTGCGTCAAGCACCATAATTCCATCATGCGATTCTCCCAACTGGAGTTCATCCTCGGCACATATCATTCCCTCGGAAGTTTCTCCTCTGATTTTTGATTTTTTTATTTCGACCTTTTCACCATGAATTAGTAATTGTGTTCCTACCGTAGCAACCAGAACTTTTTGGCCTTTGGCAACATTGGCAGCTCCACAAACAACTGGGATAGCTTCGCTGGACCCAATATCAACTGTTGTAACACTTAGCTTATCTGCATTAGGATGGCGCTCGCAAGTAATTACCTGTCCTACTTTTACACCTTTTAATCCGCCTTTAATGCTTTCATGAAACTCGACACTTTCTACTTCTAATCCGCAATCCGTTAGTAAAATGGACAGTTGTTGAGCGTCCATATCAAGTTTGATATATTCTTTAAGCCAGTTGTATGAAATCTTCATGTTTTGAATAGTTTAATAAAAGGGACAAAATTAAGGATAAATTGCGAATGCCTACCAATTGCTTCATCGAAAAGCTAATATTCATAGGTTTGAAAAATTGGTTAGCCAATAAGACCCCAATTGTTTTTTTCGCGTTTTAGTTGATCTAGAAATCGTGCAATGGGTTGGTTTTCTGCTGATTTTAATTGTGGGTCGATACTGAGTATTTGTTTGGCGTCTTTGCGCGCAAGTTGTAATATTTTCTCATCTTTAACGATATCTGCAATATGCAAATTTAGGATACCACTCTGCTGAGTTCCTTGCATATCACCAGGACCTCGCAATTTTAAATCTACCTCTGCAATTTCAAAACCATCATTGGTGTCAACCATAGTTTGCAATCGTTTTTCAGCCTCTTTGCTGAGCTTATAACTACTCATGAGTATGCAATAGGATTGATCGGCACCTCTTCCCACTCTCCCTCTCAATTGGTGCAATTGTGAGAGTCCAAATCGCTCCGCATTTTCGATAATCATAACACTGGCATTTGGAACGTCGACGCCTACTTCTATCACGGTTGTGGCTACCATTATTTGCGTTATTTTTCGTTTAAAACGGTCCATTTCAAACTCCTTATCCTTTGCTTTCATTTGCCCATGAACCACACTTATTTGATAATCCGGTATTGGAAATAATTGAGAGATATTATCATATCCCTCTTGTAAATCTTTTAAATCTAAGGTTTCTGATTCGTTTATCAGCGGAAATACCACATAGATTTGACGACCTAGTGTTATTTGCTGCCTCATAAATGTAACCACTTCCATTCTCTTGGAATCAAAGTAGTGAACCGTTTTAATAGATTTTCTACCAGGGGGCAATTCATCAATTATAGAATAGTCTAAATCACCATAAAGGGTCATGGCCATTGTTCGGGGAATTGGTGTAGCCGTCATCACCAATACATGCGGAATTTGAGCACCTTTTGCTCGTAATTTGGCTCTTTGTTCCACCCCAAAACGATGCTGTTCATCAATGACAACAAAACCTAGTTGTTGAAATTGGATCTTTGGTTCAATTAGGGCATGGGTTCCGACTAGTATTTTTAAAGTTCCGTTCTGTAGCTTTTCGAGCAAATCCTTTCTTTCAGGGGCAGGGGTGGAACCAGTTAGCAAGCCAATATTTATAGGTATTCCGTCTAAAAATTTTGAAATGGTGTTGAAATGTTGCTGCGCTAATATCTCGGTTGGTGCCATTAGTGCCGACTGATATCCATTGTCGGCAACGATGAGCATGCACATAAGTGAAACTAAAGTTTTGCCCGAGCCAACATCACCTTGTAATAAGCGATTCATTTGTTTCCCCAGCACAAAATCACTACGAATTTCTTTAATCACCTTTTTTTGGGCGTCGGTGAGTTCAAATGGTAAATTTTGGTGAAAGAAATCGTTGAAATATTTTCCCACTTTGGCGAAGGTATATCCATCAACTTGCTCTTTGCGAATAATATTAAGTTGAATGAGTTGTAGTTGAATAAACAAGAACTCCTCATATTTCAATCGGTTTTGAGCGCTTTGAATTTGCGAATAATTTTCGGGCAAATGAATGTTGCGCATAGCTTGCTGATGAGAGATAAAGCCATACTTCTGTATTAATTCAGGGCAAAGATTTTCTCTCAAATGCGCCTCTACGAGTGGTATTAGATTAGTAATTATCTTGTTGAATCCATGACTATTAAGCCCTGCATTGGACAAAGATTCGCTGGTGCTATAGACCGCTTGTAATTTGCTGCTCAATTCTACGGAATTGTCGAGTTTTTCGATTTCGGGATGCAATAAGTTTAGTTTAGTGCCGAAAATGCTGGGTTTTCCGAAGACGATATAGTGTTGCTGGAGGGCTATTTTTTCTTTTATCCATTTGATACCTTTGAACCATACCAATTCAATTTGCCCGGATTCATCTTCTAAAATTGCAGTAAAGCGTTGTGATTTAGCACTTCCTAAGGTTTCAATCTTAATTATTTTGCCTTTTAATTGTACTGCGGTATTATTGGGCTCTATTTCTTTAATGTTGAAAAACTTGGTTCTATCAATGTATCTAAAGGGGAAATGATAGAGTAGATCCTTGAAATACCTCATATTTAATTCCTTAAGCAATAAGGCTGCACGCACTGGACCTACTCCTTTTAGGTATTTTATTTCAGTCTTAAGGATATCGATGGATTCAGGCATTTTGGATACTTTCTGCAAAGATAGAGAATTGAGTTTGGTTTATAGGCAAAAAAAAACCCACAATTACTGCGGGTTTTTTACAATTTTTAATTGATTGCTTTAGTATTGCCACATATCTTGTTCAAATTCACGAATTCCATTCGAGATTTTCTCTGCTTCCAATAGTGCATTTAAATTATTTGTATAGTCATTAATATAACGATCATAAACGTTTTCCTCCTTGATGATATAACTATCGAACATACGTTTCAAGAAAATGTCATCGTAAGTTATACGACCAGCATCATTGAATCGCTTATAACATTCGTTAGAAGCCATTACGAGCCTCAAATCTGGAAAGAAAAACCATATACGATCTACGGCGTTCGGTACTTTTTCCCATCCTCCAAAAACAGACTCGCTACAAACAGGGTCTACTTCAACTTTTGAAGTATAAAGAGGAAACTCAATAGCTAGGGCAAGTATTCTGACATCCATTACTGATCTTTGTTTGTCAAAAAACCAATCTTCCATAATTTGAACTCTATAAATATCGGGTTTAAGCTTTGTTTGAAAATCAAGTATTTCAGTGTATTCCTCGACAGTACAATTTGCGGGATCAATAATTCTTTTTGTCGTATCTACCTTCAAAAATCTACTTAACACTTGTTCGGTAGGGATTGGACTCTTTAATTGATAATCTGAATACACTTTAAGACTATTAGGCCCTGGATTTAAGGAAGCACCTTTAATTTCATCATAAATTAATTGAATAAAAGAGCGCTTACCAAGAGTAGCTGAGTCAGCGATTGGATAATAGAGGGGTAGGTTTTGTTTTTGACGTAGGTCAATAACGCGCCATATTCTTTTCGCCCACATAACATCTGCTTCTCTAATATGAGTCAGCGTAACGTCTACTTCTTGTTTTGCATTTTCTTTCTTCCAAGCTCTTGGCCCATATTCAGGGTCTAGAACTTGAGCCTCAGCATAGAATGAAATACAAAATAGACTTATCAAACCAATAATAAGCGACTTTTTCATAATGATTAGATTAATTTTAGTGTAATACCTGGAGCTCTTTTTTCTCCATCATCTCCTTTTGTTTGTACTGTAGAAATAATCACAATGGTTCCTTTAGGAGCATTTTTAAGTTTATTTACCACATCTGATGGTAACTTATTGCCAGTAACAGCTTGATTTACAATAGTTCCATTATTACCAGCAGCTATAATTTCAAAGCGAGTCACTGCATATTTCAACTCAAACAAGAAGTTATCTAAATTAGCAGTTAAGAAGGGTGAACTAGCTAAAACTGCTCTGTCAATAGTTCCTTCAGACTTACCTGCCAAACGAATAGTTGGAGGTGGAACTGGCAGCACACGGAATTTGAAACTACCCATATTTACCGTCGTACCATCAGCTTTTTTACCAGAAACTCCAAAAGAAATTTCCTTACCTGCAGTTGGTGGTACATACATATATTTACCATTTCCTTTTGCCGATAAACTACCGCCACCAGATACACTTAAATTAATTTTATCATTAGTGAAGCCGGGTGCAGAGGCGGAAATTGGATTTGGAATTCCTTTATATACCACATTTACTTTATCAGCAGAAACGGTTGCCGATGGTTGAATAACTGTGTATGCAGAGGTAAAGTGGTAGGGTTTAGGTTTACCGCTAGGGTCTTTTACATAAATAAAACCTGCATACTTAAATTCACCAGTAGCGCCTGTCCTAAATTTATATTTAATAATTCCATTGGTTGCTTCCCCAATATGGGTGATATCTCCGCCAGACATAGAACCTACTGTAACTGTATCCACCCCTTTTTTAATGTCAACGGTTGGAATCTCTGTTTTGGAATATGCTGCAACAAAAATATCAGCTTCATAATCAGATCCTGCAATAACTACATTCGATTTAGGAATAACAGCAGCTCTAACTGCATCAAATTTAATGGTTTGAGCATCGATATAGCTATACAGCTTATTGAGCACTTCGGATTGAGTATTTAATACTTCAGAAATGTACTTATTCACTAAAACCAAATCTGCAACTAGTACAGTATGATGAAATGAATTATGAGCCCAAGTTTGAACTTTACGATCTACAGGATTGTAAACATCATTGGTGTTTAAGCCCAACTGAATATCCTTACGGTCTTCAGGGCTTAATAGCGCCAACATATTGGTATTGTATTCAGCAAATTTCTTAATCATTACCTCTGCTTCAGCAACTTTACCAGGAACTTCTGTGATAAAAATTTCCATAGGAATATTGAAATTATCTTTCTTTTTGATTAATCCAGCAGGAATATCACGGGGCTCTTTGTATTTAACGATTGAGTCAGCATCATCCTTAGTTTTTAAAATATACTCATATTCTGGTTTTGCTTCACCACCAAACTCAGTAGCGATAATCAGTCTATTCTGTAATTTATTAAGGTAGGCGACCAATGTATCTGAAAGCTGAGTAGCTTTGAGCGCTTTGTCGTAATATGGTTTTACTTTTGCCTTGTCGATCGACATTTGTTTGGTAAAAGCGGCCATGGTAATTTCATTTTTAGATCCAAAGTTTTTATTGGTTTGAATCATACTATTGTTAACCAAAGTGAATGCATTGAGTACATCAGCGGCTATATTGAGGGCGAGTAGGGCAGTATAGAAGAGGTACATCATACCTATCATCTTCTGCCGTGGTGTTTCTTTAGCTCCAGACATGATTTTTACGTTTAAATTTTAGTTAATAAATAAAAATCAACTAGCGTTGAACATTCATAGCATTGAGCATATTACCGTAAACTTGGTTCAACGCTGCAACATTCTTAGCCAAGACATCGGCTTGTACTTTATATTTCTCAGTATTTTCAGCACTTAATTGTAAGTTAGTAAGGAATGCTGCCATGGTCTCATCCATTTTACTGAAAGTATCGGTTTGAGCGGTTGAATTCTGAAGTTGAAGTTCGTAAACAGAATTTAAAGCAGCTAGATTTCGTGAAATCTTAGTTAGTTCGTTGTTGAATGCGGCACCATCAATATTCGAAAAATCAATTGATTCAGCCGAACGAGCAATTTTTTCAGTAGATTCATTTAAAACGTTAGAAGTTTTAACATAGCTTTCTGATAAAGTATTAATGCTTGTAGATGCTTTGTTTACACTGTCTGCATAAGCAGTGGTGGCAATTGAAGCAGCAGTAATATCAGTCATTTGGGCTGCATTCTCGCTTAAATTCCTTAAACCTTGACCTAAACTTTCGATTAATTCTGGACCAATCTTAGCGTCTTCTAACATATTGTCTAATTCTGCGGTAGCGCTTGTGCTAGGAGATGAAGTTCCCATCATTTCATCCAAAGCTGGATCGCTAAATCCTTCGTACATACCAGCAAGTTCAGGGTATACTAAACTCCAATCTGGTTCAACATGTGCTGGTTCAAACGCACTGAAAAAGAAAATAATTGCCTCTGTCAACAAACCGATGATAAGCATAATGTCAGCACCAGGGTAGTGGTTGATTTTGAAAAGAGCACCTAAAATAACTACTGAAGCACCAATCCCATAGAGCTTTGTCATAAGGTTTTTAAATCCTTTACTTCTTACTAAACTATCTAATCCCATAATAATTTAATTTAATGATTGTTTTTAATTGATTGATTTATTGTGTGTTACTGTGTGTTATTTTTAACGATACACTGCTGATGAACTTGGTCCGTCTCCTTTAGCCCTTCCCAAATAGGTCTGTACGTTACGGAATCCAACATAAGCTTTTGCAGTATCTTGATATTCATAGCTCCTTGCATTGGTTCTATTATAATAGGCTACATCTTTCCATGAACCACCACGAATAACTCTTCGCTTAATACCAGGTTTGATATCGTCATCAAGTCCGTTTTCAGTAACAGATCTTGAAAATTGCATATTCAAATCGTGGGCAAAGCGATAGGCTGATTCTTCGTATGAGTCGTCACACCATTCTGAAACGTTACCAGCCATGTCGTATAAACCGTAGTCATTTGGCGCAAAATGTGCAACAATCAAAGTATGAAAACCTCCATCATCAACATAATTTCCTCTCAATGGTTTGAAGTTAGCCAAGAAACATCCATTTGAATTACGGATATAAGGTCCTCCCCATGGGTAAGGGTTTAAATCTAAACCACCTCTTGAAGCGTATTCCCATTCTGATTCTGTTGGTAAGCGGAAATCATTCCAAAAAGTTGCATTGTATTTTTCATGAAAACTTCGTTTGATACCTGTTCTCCAAATTGAAAATGCGCGAGCTTGAATCCAACTTACACCAACTACAGGATAATGATCATAGGCGGGATGCCAAAAGTAGTTTTGAGTCATTGGTTCATTAAAGGAGTAGGTGAAATCGTGAACCCAGCAAAGGGTATCAGGATATATATTGTCTTTACGATATTTGATAAAATTCACCCGTTCTTCCATTCTACTGAAATGGCCGTTTGTTCGGCTGCTTCTTTTGGCAGCTTGTTGAAAATCAATCCAATAGTATGAATACATTAATCTGGTAACATCAACTTGACGCACGTGATAGTATCTAGGACTACGATTTACGCCTGGTAATTCATCTGGAATAAAGAATCCGTCTTCTTCAAGGATTTTAACGGTTCCACCCTCTTCGGTGTCGTCCCAATAGATTTCCTGACGCCAATTGATAGGATAATGAACTTGACCTTGTTCAATGATTTCTAGGTCTTCACCGTCTTTTGATTTCCGTTTATGAACGCCAACCGCATCTTCTTCACCAAATTCACCAAGAATTTCATGTGCAATGGAGTCACGAACCCAGTACACGAATTGGCGATATTCATTATTGGTAATTTCAGTTTCATCCATATAGAACGCTTGTACTGAAACCGTTTTGGCAGGGTCAGACTGACCGTAAGGAACATCTTGGTCTGAGGTTCCCATATTGTAGGATCCCATTGGAATGAACAACATGCCAAATGGATCATCCTGATACCAGTCCTCGCGATCTTGAACTCCTATGAGTTCTCCATTACCTTTTCCACAGCTGCTTATGGTTAAAACCACTGCAATAAAGATGATTACGTTTGTTAGCTTACTTTCTGATTTCAAAAACATAACTTTGTTATTTGTTAACAATGACCGACTTCTACGAAGCTGTCATAAAATTGTTTCAAATTATAAATAGAGTACTGTACCGTGCTTTTGTGGCTTTGGTGGAATCACAATTTTAAAGCAGTATCTTGCATAGATTTCAAAACTTCCCGAAGTGCCTGAACTCATGGCGGAAGTAGTTACGTCATATGATATTCCTGCCTGTAATTCTGAATCTCTCCCAAATTCTTTTTTATAACCTGCCAAGATTGCTATTGCATCTGTGGCTCTGTAGGTAACGCCTGCGTATAGTTGATTATTGTACCATGCCAAAGCATTTATATCATATTGTGCCGAAGCAAAATCGGTTTTTATTAATACGTTGGGCACTATCGTAAAAGAGGGTGCCATAGGGAGCTGATACGAATAACCAGCAGTAATAAAGTAATGTCCTTTGTATTGAGGGCTAGCAATTTTAGAAGCAAATTCAGCTTGCGAACCCCAAAAACCTTGCATTTGGGTTGATGAAATGCCAGCATAAAAGTTCTCAGATTTGTAATAGGCTCCAAACGCTAAGTCAAAATTCATGGCTGATTCTATTGCCTTGCTTTGTAGTAATGGGTCGTCTAAGTCAATGGGGCGAAACTTGTTAAAGTCTATTTGCTTATTCATAAAGCCTCCTTGTAAGCCAATACCCAAAACACCGTTGGCGATATTTAAATGGTATGAATAGGCTAATCGTATACTAGTGTTATCCTCAAAACCTATTTGATCTTTAGTGATGCTAAAACCAATTCCTCCTCTTAAAATATCGACAGGTGATTGAATGCCAAAATAGTAAGTATTTGGGGCACCAGTTTCATTGTCAGTCCCTTTGTAACCCATCCATTGTTGTCGAGCTAAGCCTGAAATGCAAATTTTATCGCTTAAACCAGCCACAGCAGGATTATAACTCAATGGTGTAAACATAAAATTTGTGTATTGAACATCCTGTTGCGCCATAGCTAACATGCTGATTAATACAATACTTAAAGTAAGTAAGAGATGTTTCATATTGGTTAATAAATTGCTAGTCCTTTTACAGCGGGCTAAGATAGATAAAAATTACATTTACATTAATATATTGCTAACATATTGTTTAAAAAAAAATAAACTGTTATAAAAATACCGTTTTAATTCCCTATTGCTAACCTAACCTTAGTTGAATTAATTCCATTGACAAAGCAATTATTAAAAAGGTTCGATGGGTCTTAAAAATAGTTTGTAAAATATTGATTATAATTAATTTACATTAGTTTCTGATATACTTGCCACCATTTGTCTGGTATTTCTTTATGGTTGGCTGTTTCGTAATCCTTAATCGAACAAGGAACCATAAAATGACGGTCGTATTTTCCTTGATAGGCGTCATCAATGGGCACCTGCATCCACCAACGGCCACTTTTTTTGCTCTTGAAAAACACAATATCATGTTCTTTTTCGGCTATTGCTACCATATATTTGAGATAATCTTGCTTTTGTTTATGAGGAAAATCGCCTTTTCGCTGATAAAAACCTTCGATAAAATACCAAATAATTTGTGCTGCAAGGTGTGTCGTTTGTCCATTTAAGTCCATCGCTGGATTTATTTCGTAAATTCCAAAGGAACTTAGTTTGTCACTTAAGCCTGCATAGCGTGCTATTCTGCAGGCTTCCTCTCCGTTAAAACCATTGGGCGAAGGGTTTGCATTTCCTGGCGCATCGTTTTGTCGGATAGCACCAATATCAAAACTGATGAGGTCGGCATTGCGTACTAAGGGCTCCACTTCTTCAATGTCGGAACGTATTTCACCTAAGCGATAAACATCAAAAAATAGATTTTTCATCAGCTGGATGGCATCTTGATCCACAAAATAGGTTTGGTATCCGATATTGGTGTAATTGAACAGAAAATTGGGTTGATGTAGGATGATTTTACTTAGGTATGATCTGGAATTAAAATTTTCCTCTGCATTTCCTAAATCAAAAGACGAATCAATGGCGGCGATATTAATAATTTGCCCCATATTTTCATAAGCCATGTAGTTGGCATAGGTTAAATCTTGCGATCCTCCAATAATTATTGGCAGGATATTTTGTTTAAGTAAGCTGGAAATCACTGTTTTAACCGCAAAATAAGTATCGTCAATATCATGTCCTGCACGAATATTTCCTAAATCGGCAATTCTAATATTTCGCTTTGGAGCATATAGTCGATACAAAAATTTTCGAACTTCATCGGGGGCTTCCTTAGAACCGAAATTATTGATTGACAAACGACTTTCGTTTACACCGATGATGGCAATATCAATTTGGTCAAGGGCTGGAAAACCGCTTTCACGGCTGTGAATCTGCAATAAATCGCCAATTCTTCTTTGATGTATCACTCCGTCGATATCAAAGGCTGGAATGTTAATGCCTTCCAAATAGATTGATATATCCATGGTTCAGTTATTTAGATTTTTTGGTGGTTTTCTTAGGTTCACTGCTGCGTTTTGATCCAGCTTTCTTTTTTACTGGTGTTTTTTCAATTATTTCAAGACATTGGTCAAGCGCTAATTTTAGCGGGTCGATGGATTTGGCAATTTTATAATTCTTTTTTTGAAAAGAGATGTACGGTCCAAATCGTCCATTCATAATCATAAGCTCTGGGTTTTCGGGAAATGTTTTTAGGGTGTTCTCAATATCCTTTTCTCTTTTTCCTTTGATTAATTCAATCGCCCGTTCTATGGTTATACTGTTCGGTAAATCCTCTTTTGACAAGGAGAAAAACTTGCTGTCGTGACGAATATAGGGTCCAAAACGGCCAATGGCAACTGTTACCACTTTTGATTCGTATTCGCCAAGTGTTCTTGGAAATTTAAAAAGTGACATAGCCTCTTCAAAGGTAATTTCATTCAGAACTTGACCTTTTTGAAGACCTGCAAATCTAGGTTTATCTTCGTCAGTGGCTTCCCCGATTTGAATAATTGGCCCAAATTTTCCAATTCGGGCATATACATTTTTACCAGATTCAGGATCTGTTCCAAGTAGCCGTTCACCAGTAAATTTATCGGCATTGTCAGTCGTATCAATTACTTTCTTGTGAAAACCGGTGTAGAATTCTTTGATGATATGATTCCATTCGGCTTTTCCTTCAGCAATTAAGTCGAATTCTTTTTCAACATCGGCTGTGAAATTAAAATCGACAATGTTTTCAAAGTATTTCACTAAAAAATCGTTCACTAAGGTTCCTATATCGGTGGGACTGAGTTTGCCTTTGGATGCACCAACATTCTCAGTCTTTTCTTTTTCAGTGATTTGCTTCTTTATTAAAGTGAGCTCATGAAAATTCCTAATACTTCCCTCAATTTCTTCTTTTTCGACATAACCTCTGTTTACAATAGTGGTAATGGTTGGTGCATAGGTGGAGGGTCGCCCGATGCCGAGTTCTTCCATTTTTTTTACTAAACTGGCTTCTGAATAACGTGGAGCCTGTTTGGTAAAGCGCTGGGTAGCATTTATTTTTTTATATTCTAGGTGTTCACCAACTTTTACTAAGGGAAGATTGGCTGTTTCGTCTGATTCTGTTTCATCTTCGTTTGAAACCTGATACATTTTCAAGAAACCATCAAAAATAATCACTTCGCCTTGGGCCACAAATTGATACTTACCAATTGGTGAATCAAGTGTTATTATGGTTTTTTCGAGCTGAGCATCACTCATTTGAGAGGCCAAAGTACGCTTTAAGATTAGTTCATATAGCCTTTTTTGTTGCGCATCTTTGCCCTCCACTTGTTGATTCATATTGGTAGGCCTGATGGCTTCGTGGGCTTCCTGCGCTCCTTTGGTTTTGGTGGCAAAATTTCTTGTCTTTGAGTATTCCTCCCCGTATGTTGTAACAATCTGATCCTTAGCCATTTTTAAGGCTAAATTTGAAAGATTGGTGGAATCAGTTCTCATATAGGTGATATGCCCCGACTCATACAGCTGTTGGGCTAAGGTCATGGTTTTAGAAACTGAATAATTCAGTTTTCGATTCGCTTCTTGTTGAAGTGAGGAGGTTGTAAATGGAGGCGCTGGGCTGCGTTTTGCTGGTTTTTTTTCTAAATCAATTACTTTGAAATTATGTTCGCTGCATTTTTCTAGAAACTGATGGGCTTCTTCTTTCTTCTTGAATTTGGTTGAAAGTTCGGCATTGAATTTTATTCCTTCTTGGTTTACAAATTCTGCAACTACTTTATAGAAATATTCGGTTTTAAAGTTCTTAATCTCTTGTTCACGCTCCACAATTAGTCGAACTGCCACACTTTGCACCCGCCCTGCTGATAAGGATGGTTTTACCTTTTTCCATAAAAGTGGTGATAATTCAAAGCCAACTAGCCTATCCAATACCCGCCGTGCTTGCTGTGCATTCACTAGATTATAATCGATTCCTCGAGGGTTTTCGATGGCGTGAAGAATGGCTGATTTGGTGATTTCATGAAATACAATGCGCTTAGTTTTAATGGCATCAAGTTTTAAAGTTTCGGCTAAATGCCACGCGATGGCTTCCCCTTCGCGGTCTTCATCGGATGCTAGCCATACCATTTCTGCTTCCTGGCTTAGCTTTTTCAATTCACTGACAATCTTCTTCTTATCGGTGTCAACTTCGTAGTCGGGTTGAAAATCCCCCTCAACATTGACGCCTAGATTCTTTTTGGATAAATCTCTGATGTGTCCAAAACTTGATTTGACGATAAAGTCATTTCCTAAATAATTATTGATGGTTTTTGCTTTGGCAGGCGACTCGACAATCAAAAGGTTTTTTGCCATTATAAATTTGATTTATGGGGTTAGTTTCCGAAATGTAATTTTTACTTTTACAAAAAGCTAGATAACTTAACATTAATGATTTGCTAAAAGGTCAATTTATACTTGTAAATTAACGGAAAGCGACTAATCGATTTGTACTAATACTTTTTGTAAAAAGCGCAGCAAAGGTATATATTTTCTTTTCAAACTTTTAGGAGTGGATTTTTAAAATTAGGGCTATATCTTGATTTTAGAAATTATCTACTACAATATCGACGTTTCGCTTTGTAGTAAAATACTGTTCTAAAGTGCAGTATATCAGGTTTATATACAAACTAATTAAAAGCTTTATTGGCTTAGCGGTTTTTTTATTTTGTCCTTAGTGGTTGTTTGATTTTTTTTAGGATACCGATTGACTAGGCCAGCTCCAATTATTCTAATTTAGGAGAGGTTTTGCTGCTACGCAATACTTTAATTGGTTTGACTTGAAAGCTATATAATTGTAAAACAGTTGATTAAAATGAAATTATTTCCTAATATCTATTAGTTGAATTACGCAAATGCTTCTTGCAATTAGTTTATTTTTGCGGATTCATTTTTTATGCTACACCTTATATATAATGTATGTCGAAAAAACTTTATATCGAAACCTACGGATGCCAGATGAACTTTTCGGATAGCGAAGTGGTTGCTTCTATTTTAAAGGCAGAGGGTTACGATTTAACGCCAGAGATTAAAGAAGCGGATTTGATTTTTGTAAACACTTGTTCTATACGCGACAATGCCGAGCGCAGGGTGCGTAATCGGATACAGGAGTTTCGGCATTTGAAACATCTAAAACCTACACTCAAGATTGGCATTTTGGGTTGTATGGCTGAGCGTTTAAAAGAGAATCTATTTAAAGAAGAAAGTTTTGTGGATTTAGTGGTAGGTCCAGATGCGTATCGTGATTTGCCCAAAATGATTACTGATACGGCCGATGGTCGCCAGTTGGCTAATACGGTTTTGTCACTTGAGGAAACTTATGCGGATATTAGTCCGGTGCGATTAGACAAAAATGGCATTTCTGCTTTCGTTTCGATTATGCGTGGGTGCGATAACTATTGCGCCTATTGTGTGGTTCCATTTACACGGGGCCATGAGCGCAGTAGAAATCCATTTTCAATACTCAATGAAGTGAGTGACTTGATCGCTAAAGGCTATAAAGAAGTTACTTTACTCGGGCAAAATGTCAATTCATTTGCTTGGAAAGACGATCAAATAAACATGAATTTTGCACAATTGTTGGAATCGGTTGCAGCGCTTTCGCCTCAACTAAGAGTAAGGTTTTCAACCTCCCATCCCAAAGATATTTCTGATGAATTGATTGAAACTATTGCCAATACGCCGAATATTTGCAATTCTATTCATCTACCAGTTCAATCGGGAAGTACGACTACTCTTCAACGGATGAAAAGAAATTATGATAGAGAATGGTATTTGAATCGAATAGAGAAAATTAAATCTACGATTCCCGATTGTGGATTATCGACGGATATGATTGCCGGCTATTGTGGTGAAACAGAAGAGGAGCACCAGCAAAGTCTATCGATGATGGAATTGGTGGGTTACGATTTTGCTTTTATGTTTAAATATTCGGAGCGCCCCGACACTTTAGCCGCACGAAAATACAAAGATGATGTGGACGAATCGGTCAAAGCCCGTCGCCTCGATGAGATTATTAATCTACAGCAACGTTTGTCGCATCAAAGCAATTTGCGAGATGTAGGGAAGGTTTTCTCTGTTTTGGTGGACAGCGTTTCCAAACGATCTAAAACACAAATGTCGGGGAGAACAGACCATAATAAAGTGATGGTTTTTGACGGATTAGACTTACAACTTGGTCAATATGTGAAAGTTAAATGTGTTTCTTGCACTGCGGCTACACTAATTGGCGAAGTTGTTGAATTATAAATATATTTAAAAATTTCATATTTTAAACGCTGGAAATTTCATAATCTCTCAATCGGCAAATAGATTTGTATATCTTTGCCGCAAATAATGAACCTATTCAATATGAAATATTTCGTTGCTGCATTGGTTTCTTTGGTATTGGTTTTTAGTTTGTATGCTTGTAATATGAAAGAAGAAAAGGATACACTATCAACCGATTTGATTAGTAATCCAATTTCGGCTGATTCCCCAAACCAAAATGGGAAATTGCCTCAATTCTCTTTCAAAACCACTGAACACGATTTTGGAAAAATTATTGATGGCGTGAAGGTTTCTTACAAGTTTCGTTTTACAAATGTTGGAAATGCTGATTTGATTATTAGTAATGTGAAAACCACTTGCGGTTGTACCGTTTCTCGCTTCCCCAAAAAACCAGTTAAACCCGGCGAATCTGAGTTTATTGAGCTGACCTTTGATAGTAGTCGTCGCCAAGGTTTTAATCATAAAGCGGCCTCTGTTTTAGCCAATACTCAACCTAATGTGGCGACTTTGAATATCAAGGCACTTGTTATTTCTGCGGATCAATTATAATTTTATTAATTTTTTAAATAATTACTAATGAATGTTTTAAATCTTTTATTAATGGCCCAGCCAGCAGGCGGCCAGGAGGCAAATCCATATTCATCCATTATCATGATGGTATTGTTGGTTGCTGTATTTTATTTTTTCTTTATCCGTCCACAACAAAAGAAAGCAAAGGAAACCCGTAAATTTAGGGAAGCGCTAGCCAAGGGTGATAGGGTGGTTACTATTGGTGGTATTCATGGTAAAGTTCTGGAAATTACCGATACAACTGTAACTATTGAAACGGAAGGTCAAGGACGTTTGAAGCTGAATAAGGATGCTGTGAATGCATCTAGCGAGCCAACGGCAATGACTCAACAAAAATAGGGAGACCTAAAAAAATTGCTAAACCGCTGTGATTCATAGCGGTTTTTTTTGTATTCAGCCATTTTGTTGTTAGTGGTTTATTTTGATAGACTTATTCCGGATTTTTATTTTGAAGGAGTTTTTCCTTTTGATCTTACAAATAGTTGGTCCATAAACTCCTCGCGGCAAAGTAGGTGGAAAAGGGGCTTAATTTGCTATCTTTGCGCGCTAAAATAAGGTGTTGATGAAGTTAATGATTGTTGTTTCCCGCGTGCCATGGCCTTTGGATAAAGGCGATAAGCTCCGTATCTATCATCAAATCAAACATCTATCCGAAAGGAATCATATTTGTTTGGTAGCACTTGCTGAAGGAAAGGTACCACAAGATGCTTATTCGGAGCTTAAATTATTTTGTGACGAAGTCCACTTTTTGCCGCTAAACCCATATCGAATTGCAATACAAATTCTAAAAGCATTTGTTAATGGCTTGCCACTGCAAGTTGGCTATTTTTATCAAGCATCGAATGCGCGGGTTGTACAGCAGATATTTTCCACTTATAAGCCAGATTACGTTTATGGTCAGTTAGTTAGAGTTGCTGAATATATCAAAGAATTGCCAACAAGTAAGACTCTTGATTTACAAGATGCCTTATCTGCTGGTTTGTTGCGACGGGCTGTACAGTCTTCTTTTTGGATGAAAGCCCTTTTGATGATGGAATTTAGGCGCATGAAACGATATGAAAACGACATGCTACCTTATTTCGATCACCTCAGCATTATTACCCAATCGGATAAGGATTTATTAGATACGGCTCTTCAGGCAAAAGTGAGTATTATTTCCAATGGTGTTGATATTGAATATTTTAAACCGATTGTTAAGCCTAAGGAATTTGATGTTGTTTTTACTGGGAATATGAATTATCCCCCAAATGTGATGGCTGCTCAGTTTATTGTTAAAAAGATTATGCCAATTCTTTGGAATAAGTATCCCACACTTCGGGTTTTGATTGCAGGTGCAAACCCACACTCTACGGTTCGGCAGCTGGCTTGCCAAAGTGTTGAAGTAAGTGGATGGGTTGAGGATATCCGACAAGCGTATGCAGTTTCAAAAGTTTTTGTTGCACCTATGCAAATCGGAACCGGTTTGCAAAATAAACTTTTAGAAGCAATGGCTATGGGAATTCCTTGTGTGAGCTCCACCTTAGCTAATGAAGCCTTACAAGCCAAAGTAGATCATGAGATTTTGGTGGCTAATCCTTTCGATGAAAATGCTTATGCACTCGCCATCGAAAAATTGCTTTTTGAGGTGAAAATAGCTTCGCAATTATCCAGAAATGGACTACTTTTTATAAAGCAAAAATACCATTGGCAACATTCTGTCCACAAACTTGAGGATTTAATAAAATCATCTAAAGCATTGATATAGAAATAAATGCTAATATTTACCATTGAGTATTCGGCCGTACATCATTAGTTGAACTGTCTCCTAAAATTGTTGAAATAATATATTCCTTAAGCCTCTAAATCACTTTTGCCCTCGCTAATATTGTGCTCAGGTTTTGCCTCCGCCTTTGCTTTTAGGTGTACATCCATTTGTGGAAAGGGAATTTCAATATTGTTTTTCTTTAGTATTTGATAGACAGCAATACCTACATCACTACGTGTTTTCATACTATCTTCAAAATAAACCCAAAATAAAAGTCTAAAATTAAGACTACTATCCCCAAAGCCAGTGAAAAGTGCCAAAGGAGCTGGATCTGCTATTACTTTAGGATGGGCTATCGCTACTTCATGAAGTAGCTTAATTACAATACTTGGGTCCGAATTATAGGAAGTTCCTACGATTATTTCCAGACGCCGCCTACTATCAGATAAAGTCCAGTTGATTAGTTGATTAGAGATAAGATTGGAGTTTGGAACAATTACCTCAGCGCCATCATAAGTGAGTACGTTACTTGAACGTATTCCTATATTAGTAACTTTTCCCATCAAATTCTCAACTTCCACTGTATCCCCTTCTTGTACTGGTCGCTCGTAAACCAAGATCAAACCAGAAATGAAATTGTTGACCACATTTTGTAATCCAAAACCAATTCCAACCGAAAGTGCTCCAGCAATAATACTCAGTTTTCCTAAGTCTAATCCGCTGATTGATAGCGCTATAATCATTCCAACAAAGGATACTAACATTCGGCTAGTTAGCGAAATGGCTGCTGGAACTCCTCGTTTGAGGTTTCGCTTGGCTAATACTTCGCGCTCAATAAAATGCTTGATAAAACCAGTGATTGAAAATGTAATATAAATAATTGATATAAAAAGAATTAGATTGACTAGAGCTACACTAAAACTTCCTAAATTTACTTCGTAGGTTAGGATATTAATCAGTTTGAGATTGAAGAATCGTAATACTTCGGTAATCTGAATTAGGCTGATAACCCAAACAATGCCTAGCAAAGTGCTCAATAATTGATTCCCTTTTTTAAGAATGCGTTCCCCGCTTTTTATCACAAAATCAGGATAATATAGGCTCAAAACATCCACACTAGACTGTAAAAGACTCTGATTGATCATTAAAAATCCGTAGATAATGATTGTGCTGGTTCCGAGTTGTACCCCTACTTTCATCAAATAAACGGCTAAATCGATGTAACCAAAAACTACAGAAATTAATGAAATAAGTGAGAAGATGAAAAGGGTCGGGGAGAGAAGTTGGAGATAATGGAGCACCACATTTTGGTTTTGCTTTTTGGCTCGACGCAAGGATTTTGGTAAAATAAAATCGATGGTCAGCATAATGCCAGCTATGGATTCCACTAATAAATAAATAGTGGCATATTGGCCAAAGTACCAAAATATGATTTCAAGATTCTGAAGTATTAAGAGAAATAAGAGCGTTTTTGAAACCTTCTGTGTGCGGTAATCGAAATATTCCGCGAGCACATTGTTAATGATTAATAGTATAAAGAAAAATATTAATTTACTGATAACAAGTGCATTATATGGTATAAAAATAATCCATAACACGCTGACAATGGCAACAAAAGTAAGAATGGGCTTATTAATTAAAATGCGGTACACCTTTTTGTAGCCAAGGTGACTTTCGTTGTAATTGAGAAGGAGGTATTTTCTGCGGATAAAAATAAAGGCAAAAAGTAGGATGGTAAGCGTTATTATGTAGACGACCAAATATGTTCCAATGCCACGGTAAAAATAGCCTATGCTATTCTTATTTTGTTGATATGCAAGCGATAAACGTGCGGCAAAACTTCCATCGAAACTCTCAGCAAAGTTTAACTTGTATATTGGTGATTGGGTTTTCTTGAGTATATTTTGCCGTTCTTGTTCTATCAATCGCTCAATTTGATAGATAACATCATAAACCGTGGCCATTGATTCGGCAATAGTTAATTCTGATTTTAGAAGCGTTTCATATTGATTTTGGTATTGTTGGTCAATTTCCTGAAGAAGTTTTACATTGGACTCGATACGTTCTAGCATACTTTGACCTATATTGTTTTTTAAACCAGGTAAACTAGCCTTCCATTTTTTTAAATTTAGCTGATACGGACTTGCGCTTTTCTGATTGCTTCGTATTAACTTCTGAATTTCTGTTTGGCGGGTTTTTAATTCGAACAAATAATGTTGCCAATTTAAGCGCGCACCAAATAGGAAAAAATGCGTGTTCATCTCAAATTTAAAATGGCTTATCTCGCCTTCCTTCTCAGAAATAAATTGAGTTAGCTTCTCAATTTCGATAAATTGATTGGAAGCATCAATTTTAGCTTGCGTATCGTAGGTGTGTTTGCTAAGAAGTTTTTCAGTATTCTCAAGTTCCTTATTTAAAGTCAATAAATTGATTGGTTCCTGAGTTGCCAGTGAGGTATCTGTGGTGGTTTTTAGCGTTTGATTAATCAAATTTAATTGCGCAGGCAATCGTTGCGGCATATAAAGACTAAGAATTAAAAAAGCTAAATAGATTGTAATTTTCTGTTTCATAATGATTTGGGTTGATAATCTCTTGTTTTTTTGTTCACCGACTCAGCAGATAGCTTTTGATTTTACTCAGTTTTTTGCCAAATAAATTCCAGTTCAAGGCCGATGACAAAGCTATTAAAAACTCCTTAACTATTGCATTTTTCATTTTTTGTTTTAAGATCAATTGCCGGATTCATAACCAAATAGTTTGAGTTCTCAAATACCATGATATATAGCGATCTTTTATTTTAATTTGTTGATGTTCAAGTGTATAAATTGTTTAATTTAAAATAACTATCGCTTTGAATGAATATTATCAATTTATGAATTGGAAATATTGTACCGATAATTGTTTTGAAACGAGCTAAATAGATTATTTTTGCGAACTAAATTATTATAAATCAGTACTTAAACTATCGTGGTATGTTGACAAAACTTTCTGAATTAATTGAAGTAGCCAAAACAAAGACAAAGCGACGCGTTGTAGTAGCCGCTGCTGCTGATGAGCCAGTGCTACTAGCACTTAAAGCGGCTATTGAACTAGATATTATTGTTCCAGTTTTGGTTGGAAATATTGCTGAAATTGAAAAAATTGCGGCACATATTAAGCTCAATCTTCATGGTATTCAGCTTATTGAAGAATCTAATCCAAACAAAGCCGCAATAAAGGCTGTTGAGCAAATTCGACTCGGTAATGCAGATATATTGATGAAGGGTTTGGTTAGCTCTGGTCCTTTTTTAAAAGCAATCTTGGATAAAGAAAATGGATTACGACATAGCGATACTTTATCCCATTTTGCTTTGTTTGAATCACCATTTTATCATAAATTAATCGGATTATCAGACGCAGCGCTCAATGTTGAACCCGAATTTGGGGAGAAAGTCGCCATCCTAAATAATGGGGTAGAGGCATTTCACAAATTGGGACTTGCCCTGCCTAAAGTGGCTGTTATCGGTGCCGTGGAAACGGTCAATATCAAAATGCAACCTTCCACAGATGCTGCGCTGCTAACGATGATGAATCGGAGAAATCAGATTAGCGGTTGTATTGTCGATGGTCCTCTGGCTCTTGATAATGCGGTTTCATTAGAGGCAGCTCACCATAAAGGAATTGATAGTCCGGTGGCTGGTGATGTGGATCTAATTCTTACTTCCGATATTTATTCTGCTAATATCCTTTATAAATCCCTAAACTTTTTGGGTGGCGCAACTTCTGCTGCGCTGATTATGGGAGCTAAAGTTCCTGTAGTGCTCACAAGCCGAAGCGATACCGACCGTAGTAAGTTAATGTCGATTGCCTTAGCTGCAGCCATGGAATAGTGATGGTTTCCTAAGTGTAGTTTCTGATTTGCAATAAGAGGTTTCGATTGAAGCCTTTTTTGCTTTTGAAAATACATTTTCTCCAAGGGTTAAAAATTGTCCTTCTGCTTAAGATTTAGTTTGGATTGCAAGCCAACTAAGTTAAAGAATATCAGCAATATGTTACGAATTTGTTAATTCTAAATATTATTTCAATTCTTTTGCGGGGAATTCAATTAGGACAAATTATAAACTCATAAATATTAAACATCCTCGGGGTATTCAATCCTTAAATGGTTGATGTTTAGGAGTTTCTTCTTAAAAACATTTTTTGAGATATTTATTTCGCGAATACTGATGTTAGCATTGTTAAACTGCCCTTGATCCAACTGGCTTTTGATGATTTGATCCACTAAATCGTTAATGGATTTTGAATCTGGATTTTTAAGGCTTCGTGAGGCGGCTTCCACCGCGTCGGCCATCATCAGCACACTTGTTTCCTTCGAAAAAGGAATGGGGCCGTGGTAGGTGAATTTGCTAACTTGTATTTCTTGATCAGGTAATTCTCGCTTATGCATTCTGTAGAAATATTCTACCCGCTTAGTTCCATGATGAGTTCTTATAAAATCGATAATTTGATCAGGAAGATTTTTTTCTTTTGCTTTTTTTACGCCGGCCAATACGTGTCCAATGATGATATTGGCACTTTCTTCGTAACTTAATTCGTCGTGTGGGCTATATGCTCCATGCTGATTTTCAGTAAAATACATTGGATTGTCCATTTTCCCAATGTCGTGATACATGGCGCCAGCCCTTACCAATAATGCGTTTGCGCCAATTTCGTCTGCGGCGGCCTCTGCTAAATTTGAAACCTGAATGCTGTGTTGGAAAGTGCCAGGAGCTACATTCGACAGTTCTTTCAACAATGGATTATTCGTATCGGCGTACTCCAACAATGACACATCGGTGACCATCCCAAAAAGCCGCTCAAAAAGATATATTAAAGGTGTAGACAGCAAGGTAAAACCAGCAGAAACTGCAAAAAAGATAAAAGTGTTCCATTTAATGTTTTCTAAATGTGCCTCTGTAATTAGTTCAATACCAACATAAATCACACTGTAACTTATGAAGATATATAAGGTTGTAAAAAAGAACTGAGATCTTTTCTGAAGTTTTACAACACTGATTATTGTGATTAGACCCGTAATAAGTTGTAAAAAGATGAACTTAAAACTATCGGGAACCACAAAGCTGATGAGAATAATAGTGATTATGTGCACAATGAGCGCTAGCCTTGAATCATAGAAAGCGCGGATTATTATCGGACTTATCATCAATGGAATCATCAAAGTATAAGTGCTTTCGTACTCTACAACAAGCCTTGTGATAATGGTCATGCTGATGATGAGAATAAAAATCATGATTAAATTCTTATTGTCTTCCATTATTTCGGGGCGAAAGAAAAATAAAAACAGACCTAAGGTTAAAAGTGGAATGCTGATAAGAATTATTTTACCTAAATACAATCCAAGATTCGATTTCCGAGATAGCCTTTCGAGGTCGAATTTAAATGATTCTAGTATCTTAAAAGTTTCGTTGTCAATAATTTCGCCTTTTGAAATCAGATGTTGGCCTTTCAGCACGATTCCTTTATTGGGTGATATTTGAGCCATTTGCGACTCTTTTTCTGAGCGGGTTTTGACACTGTCGAGGCTTACGTTTGGTTTGAGATGGTCGTTCAGAAAATTTAAAATCAGTTCTCCATGCACTCCCTTAGCCTCAGAAAGCGCTTCTTGGGTAAATAGATAGGCAGATTTGGCATTATAGAAATAGTTTAAAAAGACTGATTTTGCCTCCTTGTTATTGATTAAGTACACTAGTTTGTCGGATTCTCCAACCGCTAAATTTTTGGGTAGGTTAACTAGGCCTGTTTCAAGTATTTTTGACCCGATACTTAAACACTGTTCTTTATTAGCGAGGTACGATTTGCGATCGCCAAATCCATAAGTTTCTATCCAAATAGTATCAAAAATATTGGATAAGTATTGCATTTGCTGGTCGGTAGCTTTTTGGTCGTAACGAAAATAGAGTTTACTTTTTTGCTGTATTGTTAGCTTTTCGGCTTCTATTTCTGCTTGCGTTTTCTTTATTGGAAAATCAATCGGGGCAATTAAATCTTCATATAGCCAAGGCCTTCCTTCAATGTATTCATATCTAAAATGCTTACTTTCAGGAAATAGCAAAACTAAAATGATCATGGTTAGCAAAAACAGAAATACTTTGTAAATTTCTGAGTAATTATTACGTATGTTGGAGAGGATTTTCTTCATCAATATTTATTAAACTCTTTAATAATGAATGATATATAATTGTTTAATTCGATTTCTAAATTTAATTATGAATTGACAAAGGTAGTTTTTCTAATTTAGCCGCCAATTCAATAAGTACAAATGTACAATTATTTATTTATAAAACATTATTAAAGATGCAATTACATATCGTACGAGCCGAAGATTGGAAGATGGATGGGGGAGCTGGTTTTGGATTAATTCCTAAAACACTTTGGTCAAAGCAATATCCTGCTGACGATTTAAATTATATTTTCATGAGTAGCCGCTTGCTTTTAGTTGAACAAGAGGACCGGAAAATCTTAATTGATGCTGGGATGGGTAACAAGCGTGGCGATAAATATTACTCGCACAAATACGTTCAACCCGAACATAGTCTAGCTAAATCACTCGAGCAGTTAGGTATTAGCAATTTGGAGATAACAGATGTCATTTTGACTCATTTGCATGATGATCATGTGGGCGGAGCTACTTATATTGAGCAAGGTGAGGTTAAATTATTCTTTCCAAATGCCAGCCATTGGGTGAGCCGTGCACAATGGGAGTGGGCTATGAATCCCAATAAAAGAGAGGCTGGGACTTATTTTCAAGATAATTTTGTCCCTATCTTAGATGCAGGTAAAATCAGTTTTATCGAGACGCAAGCTTTTCATATCCCGCATATTGAGTTCCGAATTTTTGATGGTCATACGGTTGGAAATATCGTTCCGATTGTTCATTTTGGTGAAAAACAAATTGCGTTTATGTGCGACTTTATTCCATTCGTTGCTTCCATTCCTTTGCCTTACATTTCCGCAACAGATATTCAGCCTTTGTTGAGTTTGACCGAAAAGGAAAACTTTTTGAATGAAGCCGCTGAAAAAGGTATTTATTTGTTTTTTGAACACGATTACTATCACGAAGCTTGCACTGTTGAACATAGTTTCAAACGGATAGTGCTCAAACAGACTTTTGAACTTAAGGAAATTTTGGTAAACACATAAAAATAGGTGTATACTATTGAAATATAAGGTTATAGGTTAATTTTGTTGTGGTTTTTTTATCGATTAAAATCACTAATTTTACTGGTAAGTTTAAAATAGAATATCATGAAAAAGCGCAATCTTAAAGAGCGGAAAATTGTTTTTATAATCAATCCGGTTTCAGGTACCCAAAGTAAATTAGATTTTGGAGCTAAGATTTATGACTTTTACAAAAACAAAGGTGTTCAAACTAGCATAGAGTATACGCAAAAAGCTAATGACGCTAAGGAATATGCAAAAGCATACGTAAAGGAAAAATATGATGCGATTATTGCCGTTGGTGGCGACGGAACGGTGAATGAAGTGTTGAATGGTATTGGAAAATCTGGGGTTACCATGGGAATAGTTCCAAGCGGATCTGGTAACGGATTGGCTCGTCATCTTCATCTACCATTAAAATTAAATGACGCGCTTAATGTTATTTATAAAGGTAATGTTCAAGCTATTGATGTGCTAAAAGTGAATAAAAATTATTCTGCCAATGTTTCGGGGGTTGGCTTTGATGCGCATGTAGCCTACCAATTTCAAAATGCGGAAAGACGCGGACTCGTTACCTATGCAAGAATTATTTTGTCGGAGTTTTCTAATTACAAATCTCAGGAATATAAATTAGTGGTTGATGGTATTGAGCTTCAACGTGAAGCCTTTTTAATAAGTTTTGCCAATTCTTCTCAGTTCGGAAATAATGCTTTAATTTCTCCAAATGCCTCGGTCATTGATGGGTTTATGGATCTTTGTATAGTCAAGCCTTTTGCAAAAATATATTCTCCTTTCTTCGTCGAACAATTAATGACTGGAAAATTGGAACAAGGCAAATACCTTGAAATCATAAGAGTACGTGAAGTAATTCTGGAGCAAAACTCCAATATTTACCATTTGGATGGTGATGCTAAGCAGGGCGCTAATATATTGAAAGTAAAGGTGAAAGGACAAATGATAAATATGATAGTACCTAAATCTAAAATGAATTTGATCTGAAATGGCAGAACCTAATAATCGAATTGTATTTTCAACTAATCGAAATCTAAATGTAAAAGTTGAAAAATCAGAAAGTCAAACCCTAAGCCCATCCTTACAGGACTTGAAAGTATGGTTGGTACGTAAAGGGGGCAATAAGGTAGTGACTACTGTTCGTGGATTTGTTGGTAGCGAGCAGGATTTGCAAGAAATTGGTAAAATGCTTAAATCAAAATGTGGCACAGGAGGCACCGTCAAAGATGCTGAGATTCTTATTCAAGGTGATTTTCGCGATAAAGTCGTTAACCTTCTAACTGCCGCTGGCTATAAAGCTAAAAAAGCTGGAGGTTAAGGTTAGTCTGCGGTTTCTTTGCCAGGATATAGTTGGCTTCTGTATTTTTTCGACGGTGACTCAATAAAGGGTCCTATCTTATACTCATTCCATTTTCTATCAACTTTATCTATGGTTTCTTCATCCATGCATACGATATTTGGCCACGCCCTATCAAATACATCATTCAACTTATCTTTCCGCAATCCATCTATAAATAAACAGGCTGCTGTAATTCCGGCTTGTTCCTGAACGTAAAAGCAATCCCTTCCGGGATCCGAATTATTTGCTACTCGCCAAACTAGATCTCCAAATTCTGTGATATCAGCTACCGCTTCCACAAAAACAACAAATTTCACCTCCCTAATTAATCGTTTGCTTATTAATTCATTCGCAACAATTCTAGCAATGTTCTTTGATTTTTTCAGTTTAATGAGCAATAATCCTAGACCCTCATTAATAAAATAATCGTTGATTTCTATCACTTGCTCAATCTTTTCAATCGCTAATTTCGATATTTCAGGCGTAGTTTTTATAAATGATACTTTTTTTGTAGCATCAATTCCCATTTTACCACCTTCGGCAAACTTTATGGAGGCATGGTCTAAAACATCCATTGGTCCACGACTTATCAGGATGTCATTGATTGGGTCTACTACTTCTAAAAGACGTTTCAATACCTGCTTATAGTTAGTAAGCGAAATGTCATGGTCAAAAATAAGGAGGTATTTATTAAACATCATTTGTCCTGCTCCCCATAAAGCATTCATAACTTTATTACTCTGTCCGGGAAAAGTCTTTTCGATGCTATTTAATACAATATTATGAAAAACTCCTTCCATTGGCATATGCATATCTACCATCTCTGGTATCATAGTTTTTTTAATAGGTGCAAGAAATATTTTTTCAGTCGCCAAGCCAATAAAAGCATCCTCTTGAGGTGGGATCCCAACTACCGTTGCGGGATAAATGGCACTTCTGCGATGAGTTATTTTGGTAACATGAAATTTGGGGTAAAAGTCTGCCAGTGAATAATATCCAGTATGGTCTCCAAAAGGACCTTCTAAAACTAAATCCTCTTGTGGATCAACGTAACCTTCAATCACAAAATCTACATCTTCGGGTATATAAATGTCATTGGTTAAACACTTGACAAGTTTTACAGCTTTTTTTCGCAAAAAGCCTGCTAATAAATATTCGTCAATTTCTTCTGGTAGTGGTGCCGTGGCGGCATAAGTATATGCCGGATCACCACCCAAAGTGACGGTTACAGGCATTCGCTTAGCTAGTTTTTTGTATTCTTTGTAATGATTGGCCCCCCCCTTATGTAAATGCCAGTGCATTCCTGTCGTCTGTTTGTCAAATACTTGCATTCTATACATTCCCATATTATGGGCATTATGCTCAACTGAAATACTATGTACAACAGGAAAAGTAATAAACGGACCTCCATCAAATGGCCATGTAGTTAACACTGGCAATTTTAATAAGTTGGTATCCAGCATTTCAATTTCTTGGCAACTTCCTCGTTTTGAACTTCTTTTTGGAGTCCATGATGCAATCTCGCGCAATTGAGGGAGGACTTTAAGTTTTGCCCACCAATTTCCTTTTGAACTTTGGAGTATTTCGAATAATTTTTCAATCCTACCGCTTACCTCTTCAATATTATTGACTTTAAAAGCAAGTTCTAATCTTCGCTCAGTTCCCATTGCATTTACTAAAACTGGAAATTCTGAATTATCTACTTGCTCAAACAGTAGCGCTTTACCCCCCGTTTTTATCATTCGGTCATTGAGTTCAGAAATTTCTAAATGCGAATTTACTGGAGTTGAAATTCGAATAATTTCATTCTCTCTTTCAAGTAGTTCGATGAATTCTTTTAAGTTATTATATGCCATTAGGGTAAATTTTACTTTATTTATTTTTCACAACAGGATAGTATTTCTTTCAAATGATTATTTAGGTCTGTTAAACTTGAATTGTTAACCTAATTTTTAACTATTGAAGAATCAACTTCAATGTTGTGCTCTCCGTAAATTTTCATCGGGTTTTGAACAGAACAAGCTACACAATTTCACTCAAAAACCTAGAAAGACTTCTTAAATAGGAGGCTTTCTAGGTTGCTGGGATTTTAATCAAATTTAATTATTGGCCAATAATATACCAATTTGATCCGTCAGAAATGATTTCAATAAACTCATTGGCATTTAGAAGAATATAATTGACTAAACCATCGATTTTTTGTGTTCCATTTGGTACAACTCTAATTTCATTAGGGCTACTATCAATTTTCTTGATAATGTAGGACCGTCCTGTTGCTGAAGCTGCATCAGGTAAATTCAGCGTGAAATCAGATAAGCTGGCATCACCCAAAATAATGTGATCAACATCAGAAAGTATATAATTACTATTTTTAGTCGAAAGTTTATATGAGACCGAAGTGTTGATATGTGTTCCTGAAGTTGGAGTAGAAGTGCCAATTCCAATTTTGCCATCTGACTTAATAGTAACTCGATCTTGATTGTTTGTTTCAATGATTAAGTCTTGATTACTATTTAATCCAAATTCGATAGGGGTTGAAGAAGTGTTTCCTCCAACAATCAAAGCCGAATTAGTGGTAGTAATCGTTGGATCGGTGTAAAAGTCAATTGATAATTGTCCTGCGGTACTAAATAGTACATCCACAATTGAATCACAAGTATTGGTGGCACCAGGTCCAGTTGCACCTGTTGCGCCAGTTTCACCATCTGCCCCTTTTGGTCCAGTAATTCCTTGTGGTCCAGTTGGCCCTATAGAGCCATTAGCACCCGCTGGTCCAGTTGAACCAGTGTCACCATCTGCCCCTTTAGCGCCAGTAATACCTTGTGGACCAGAAGGACCGGTAGGGCCGGTAGATCCAGTTGCGCCCGTCCCTGAAGGCCCAGTCGGACCAGTATCACCATCTGCTCCTTTTGGTCCAGTAATTCCTTGAGGTCCCGTAACTCCAGTAATACTTGCCCCAGTAGGACCCGTAGCTCCAGTTAAACCATTATTCCCTGTTGGACCCGTAGCTCCCGTAGCTCCCGTAGCACCAGTGATACCTGCACCCGTTGGACCAGTAGCTCCGGTTATGCTTGTTCCTGTAGCGCCAGTAGCACCCACTGAACCAGTTGGGCCAGTAGCCCCGGTAGTTCCAGCACCAGTTGGACCTGTATATCCAGTTGGACCCGTGTCACCATCTGCTCCTTTAGCACCAGTAATACCTTGTGGACCAGTAGCTCCAGTAATACTTGCGCCAGTAGGACCCGTAGCACCAGTTAAACCATTATTTCCTGTTGGACCCGTAGCTCCCGTAGCACCAGTTGTACCTGCACCCGTTGGACCCGTAGCTCCAGTAACACTTGTTCCCACCGGACCAGTAGCGCCTGTTGCACCCTTGACTCCAGTAGCCCCAGTTGTTCCAACTCCTGTTGGGCCGGTAGCTCCAGTTGGTCCCGTAGCTCCCGTAGCACCAGTTGTACCTGCACCCGTTGGACCTGTAGCTCCAGTAACACTTGTTCCCGCCGGACCAGTAGCGCCTGTTGCACCCTTGACTCCAGTAGCCCCAGTTGTTCCAACTCCTGTTGGGCCGGTAGCTCCAGTTGGTCCCGTAGCTCCCGTAGCACCAGTTGTACCTGCACCCGTTGGACCTGTAGCTCCAGTAACACTTGTTCCCGCCGGACCAGTAGCGCCTGTTGCACCCTTGACTCCAGTAGCCCCAGTTGTTCCAACTCCTGTTGGGCCGGTAGCTCCAGTAATACTTGCTCCGGTAGGTCCAGTAGCCCCAGTTAAACCATTATTTCCTGTTGGACCCGTAGTGCCCGTAGCACCAGTTGTACCTGCACCCGTTGGACCAGTAGCTCCAGTTATGCTTGTTCCTGTAGCACCAGTAGCACCCACTGAACCAGTTGGGCCAGTAGCCCCGGTAGTTCCAGCACCAGTTGGACCAGTAGATCCAGTTGGTCCAGTGTCACCATCTGCTCCTTTAGCACCAGTAATACCTTGTGGACCAGTAGCTCCAGTAATACTTGCTCCGGTAGGACCCGTAGTCCCAGTTAAACCATTATTTCCTGTTGGACCCGTAGTGCCCGTAGCACCAGTTGTACCTGCACCCGTTGGACCAGTAGCTCCAGTTATGCTTGTTCCTGTAGCACCAGTAGCACCCACTGAACCAGTTGGGCCAGTAGCCCCGGTAGTTCCAGCACCAGTTGGACCAGTAGCGCCTGTTGCACCCTTGACTCCAGTAGCCCCAGTTGTTCCAACTCCTGTTGGACCAGTAGCTCCAGTAATACTTGCGCCAGTAGGACCCGTAGCACCAGTTAAA
>DYSI01000050.1 GCA_020718275.1 Draconibacterium orientale | reverse complement strand
CGAAGTTGAGTTTAATGAATCGCGTTGCTTTAATGAATTTTTTATAAAATAATATTTTTATATTGTCTTATTTCTGAAAATGCCAGGCTCAAACCGCGTAGTTTTTTTTGATTGATTTATTACACATCCTAGAAGCAGTTTGATTGAATAAGTGCCTTTAACCGCCTGGTTATATGGCACTTTTTCTTTTTAGGAGGAGGTAAGGATAAGAATCGCGATCAAAGCGATTAGCATACCCATCAGATTAGTCTTTGTAAGCTTTTCGTGAAAAAATAAAATCCCTATGATTGCACTCATTATCACAATGCCAATATTGAATATTGGAAAAAAGACTGCACTATCAAAAAAGCCCATGGCCTTGAACATACTCATAGAACTAAATAAGTTAATGACACCCAAAACTAGCCCCCCTATGATTGAATTGAAATGAAGAGTTTCCTTATTGATTAAACTCTTGATGCCGAAAAGGAGTAAACTACTTATAAATGAAATAGTAAACAGACTTCCAATGAATAGAATCTCCGCATTAAGATCTAATTTGGCTTGTTCAAAATGCACTTCTCTGATGTATTTGAGGATGCTATCATTAGCGCCACTAAATAGAAAAATCAAAATTGGTAAGCGCAAATGATGCATCTCCAGTTTGATTGATTTTTCTTTTTTAAAAATGAAATAAAAAGATAGAATTGCTAGGAGTAGTCCTGCAATTTTAAGGAAGGTAATTTGCTCATCAACATATAGATAAGCCCCTAATAGAACAGGAATTACGACGGACATTTTGCTCGACAAAGCGGTTATGGCCATGCCGGCTTTTTGGGTACTTAGTGCAAAGAGAAAAAAAGAAAGCATGAATAAAATACCAAGAAGTAGAGCCCCCGCAAACCAAGTCTGATCCATAATTTCCATAGGCTTTTGTTCACCTGAATAAAGAAGAAATGATAAACCAGCGGCCGTAAAATAATTGATGGTTATTGCATGTGAATTGTTGATTTTGAATTTACTGAAACCTTTGAATACAAGGAATATAAGTACAAAGAATATTATAGAAATAAGTAGGAAGAGGATATTCATGATTCGTTGGTATAATGCAGGATGGTGTCGGTGCCAAATGTGGTACGACACTTTAGCATACCACTAATTACAGGGGCACTTAGTCCAGCCTTAAAATTTTTTGCTCCAATTAAAACTCTAGCTTCATCCCAAAGATTTAAATCAATAAATGACTGCAACATTTTTTGACCACCTTCCACAATGACGGTTTGTATTTCCAATTCGTAAAGATAATCAAGCATTTGTTGAATAGGATTGTTGGAAAAATCGAGCGCTATAATCTGAGTATTTTGAGCGTTATTAATAAAGGCTTTATCGCAAAAGATTAGCGTTGGGGTTGATCCATCAAATAAATTTAGAGTAGTATTTATTTGGTTTGTTTCCGAAAAAAGGATTCGCAAGGGATTTTTGCCATACCATTCGCGGGTATCTAGTCGTGGGTTGTCGTTGATGGCCGTGCCGGCGCCTACTAAAATGGCCATTTCTTCGCTTCTCCATTTATGAACAGGCAGCTTCAGAATTGGATTCGTAATCCAATTGATGCCAATCGGATCTTCTATTTTTCGTGCTATATCAATAAAACCGTCTAGTGTTTGAGCCCATTTTAAGATAAGGTAAGGGCGTTTGGATTTGTGGAATTTGAAAAATGCGTCGTTTAGTTCGCGACTTTCTTTTTCCAGAACACCAACGATAACTTCAATACCAGCTTTTCTCATCTTTTGAATACCCTTGCCGTCCACTTCGGCATAGGAATCTTGGCAACCAATTACGACCCGTTTTATTTTTTTTGCAATAATCAAATCCGAGCAAGGAGGTGTTTTGCCATGATGAGCACAAGGTTCTAAGTTCACATATAAAGTTGATTCCGACAGAAGAGATTGATCTATAACGCTATTAATGGCGTTAACTTCAGCATGAGGCTGACCATATTGGCGGTGAAAAGATTCCCCAATAATTTTGTTTTGATATACTATTACGCTGCCCACCATAGGGTTAGGCTTCACGTGGGCAATGCCCTTGCGTGCTAATTCGAGACAGCGTTGCATGTATTTTTCGTCGGAGCTGTGCATATTGTTATCTAAAATGAGAAAAATCATTGGTTTCTTGTTCCGAGGAATCGAAACCATAAATGTCGTTATAAGCGATGGTAATCATGGCATAAGTGAGCGGTAATGTAAATAATACCCCAACGCCTAAGGCAAGCAATCCCAATAGATTAATCCCAATTATCATCAGGCCAAAAAGTGCGGCATCCCAAAATTTCTTCATTATAATTACTCGACTAGATTCCATGGCAGGCCAAAAATCTAAGCCCCCAAAAACGACCAAGGGCATGGCAAAAAAATAGATTATGGTTAAAAAAATGCCAGGCACAATTAATAAAACAAAACCGATGGAAACCAGCAATCCGCTAAGCATATAAACCACCATATAGGAGAGGAAATGGTTAAATCCATCGAAGAAATGGTCGAAACGAATGGTTTCACCATTCATTA
This sequence comes from Draconibacterium orientale, assembly GCA_020718275.1. Taxonomy (GTDB): domain Bacteria; phylum Bacteroidota; class Bacteroidia; order Bacteroidales; family UBA1556; genus UBA6267. Next base: position 11,263 of record DYSI01000050.1, on the reverse strand, counting down.
TGCGACGCATTACCAAATAGTAACCCGCGGAAATGGGTCCACCGATTATCATTTGAACCACATTGCCAATTTGCGGAGTTCTCATTAATAATATTAGAAGGATTAGGTATGCAGCGGTGAAAACGCTTAGAATAAACCATTGTGGTTTAATTAGTTGTATTGCTTGCTGAACATAATAAGTGCTATTGAAGTAGTATCCGTTTTGACTTAATCGATAAGCTCGTTCCGAGATATTTTGGTTATCCATCTTTTAATGGTATAGAGTTTTTATGGTTACAAATGCTAAATTGCAGACAAAGCCACTCTAAAGATTAAGAGTGGCTTTGAATAAATAGGGGTTATTTTATGGCGTAATTAATCAAATTTTTCGATATGAATTTGTCCTTCAGGATTTTTCTTACTCCATTCAAAGAAACCGTCTATTGCGAGTGCTTCGTTCATATCGTTGATCATTCTAGGGTTTCCGCAAAGGAAAATGTCAGTATTCTCAGGACTTGGTTTAAATCCCCAAACTTCCTCCATAATTCCATTTTTCCACATAACTTGAATAAATTCGTTATGTCCGTGCCATGGTGTCATTTCTTTATGCGCCTCAGTAATGGTAGGAACATATTTGAAATGGGAAGTAAGTGTTTGAAGTAGTTGAAGTTCTGAACTATAACCTAAATCCCATGAGTTAGAGGCGCCATGAATCACGACAATTTTACCACTTCTTTTAAGCGCATTTGAGCGAAGCATGCTCATATAGGGTGCAACGCCTGTTCCTGTGGCTATTAGAACAATATTTCTGTTTTCAGGAATTTGGTCTAAAGTAAACATTCCTACGAATTTTGTTCCGATTCCAACGCGATCGCCAATTTTTAATTCAAAAAGGCGAGGTGTTAAAGAGCCAGAATGCACGATAGTAATATAAAATTCGAGAAACTGTTTAGATTGTGAAGATGAAGCGATAGAGTAGGCTCTTTTTATCATTTTATCTGGAGCAGGCGTTTCAAACTCGTCGGTTGCTTCAGCACAACGTGGAGCGGTTGCTGGCAAGAATAATGCACAAAATTGGCCAGATTTAAAGTCAGGTAATTCCCAACCATCTGGTGCAATTCTAAAAACTTTCATTGTTGGTGATACTTGCACTACTTGTGTAATAATTCCGTTTAATTCATTCATAAATTTATTTTTTTTATTTGTTATAAATATATGCTATTCAGGTGTCCCAAAATGCTTCATAAATTGAATTCTTTCAAATGCTACTGTGTTATGATTGGGTTCAAAAGCCATTTTCCCTTTGAATGATTCAATATCTTTAAAGTTTTTTCTGAACATCCAATCTTCCATTTCGGCAAGCATATTTTGGATATGAGCCGGTCCATTTTTATACAAGGTAGAGGCAATTTGCACTCCGCTGGCTCCTGCCAAAATTTGTTTAATAACATCAGATCCTTGATGAATCCCTGTAGTAGCTGCGATTGGAATTTCGATAACATTACTTAAAATAGCTATCCATCGTAAAGATTCAGCAATATCATCAGGTGTAGAGAAGACCCCACTTGAACTTAGTTTCATATTTTCTATGTCAATGTCAGGTCGATAATAGCGATTGAATAAGACAAAAGCATCCACAAATCCTGTCCAGCTAAGTTTTTTGATTAGGTTTGCCAAGCCAGCTGAGTATTGACTCATTTTGAGGGCTACTGGCAAATTGCTACTTTTTTTAATTTTTTCAAGAATATTAAAGTATTGTTGCTCGTTTTTTTCACTACTAATTTCGTGATTAGAAGGAAGTAAACCAATATTGACTTCAATGGCATCAGCTCCGGCTTGCTCAATCATTTTGGTGAAATCAATCCATTCATGATCCGAAACGCAATTAATGGAGGCAATTACCGGAATTTTTACCTGTTCTTTGGCGCCTTTAATTAGTTGAATATAGTCGCTTATTCTTTGATTTCGATAAGTATTGCTGATATAATCGTGCACATCATAACCAAAACTTTGATCTTGTGCAATATTATGAGCGGATTCAGCAAGAATTTGTTCTTCGAATAATGATTTTAGAACCACTGCTGCTGCTCCATGAGATTCTAATTCAACTATTTTTTCAACTTTATTTGTTAGGCCAGAACTGGCTACAATAATAGGATTCTTGAGTTTTAGACCTAAATACTCGGTTTGTAAATTTAACATCGAAAGTGAATTATTTAATTAAACAATAGAAGTAAAGACGCGTTGTTTAGCTTCGCGATCTAGCATAAATAATCCTGCTCCTTTTCCGTCAATAAGTTTTAATTGAGTTAAGAGGTCAGCTACATTGGCTTCTTCTTCAACTTGTTCTGTAACATACCATTGCAGCAGAGTGACTGTGGCATGGTCTTTTTCGTTTATAGCAGTATCTACTAATCCATTAATGAGGGAGGTTATACCTCTTTCGTGTTTATGCACATGTTCAAAAACATCGATAATATCTTTCCATTCATGCTTAGGTTTTTCAATTTTTTCGAGTGATACTTTGCCTCCTCTGGCCAAAATATATTTAAAGAGTTTCATAGCATGTGCTTGCTCTTCTTGAAATTGTATCGACATCCAATTAGAAAATCCATTGAGGTTACTTTGAGCTAAATAGGCCGCCATACTCAAGTAAAGGTATGCTGAATAAAGTTCAGCGTTTAATTGTTTGTTTAGTTCTTTTTCTAAAATATTGCTAATCATTGTTTTATGGTTTTAGATGAGTATTATAAATTGTTTCACAAAGGTATCAATAAATTGCTTTTTAATGCAATAAATATAACATCTTTATCAAAAGCTTTTATGAAAAAAATTAAAGTGGTATATATTTTATAAATAATTACTAATCAGTTTTTTAATCTTGTTTTATACAGCCATACTATTTAAATTAGGATAGTAATATCGAGTCAATTTGTTGGGAGTTGTCTTAGTTTTTGTCTAAAATTTAACTAATTTTATCATGATTGTTCAACAAAATAATAATAGCGTTTAAACCTAATGTTATGGGCTTGGACTTTGGTGTTGGCAGTTGATTTCATTGACAGGCATTTTTTTTGTTTAGTAATTTTAACAGAAGCAAATTTATTTGATTGAATGAAGAAATCAAAAGCTGCAATTTTTTGGTTATTTTTGAAAATCCATATTCTACCGCAATTTTTTAACCGTTATTTGTAGAATAATTTGATTCAAAGTATTGATTAACAAGATATAATCTAAGGAATGTATGCAAAAAATATGGTATTTGTTTTTTATTAGTTTTACTTTTGTAAGCCTCAACTTGGTAGATCAAACAGATTCAAGCTCATCAAAATTGAATCAAGTAGTGGTTGATACGAGTATTCAGCAGGAAATACTAATTGGTGAATGTGATTTTGCAGACCTTATGAATAATTCTTTTTTTGGTAGTTATTTTAACTCAGCTACTGATTATTTACTTCAAACAGATTCTCTACAACTGTTTCAAAACGAAATCAAGCAATTAGAGATTATCATTGTATTTGGGTCATGGTGTTCTGATTCACAACGCGAAATACCACGATTTTATAAAGTGTTGAATGCCATTCAATTTCCGATGGAAAAGGTATTAATAGTTGGAGTCAACCGTCAGAAATTTGCACCAGATATCGATTTGTCGGTTTTTCAGGTGGTTTTTGTACCTACTTTTATTTTTCTTAAAAACGGGACTGAAATTGGTAGAATCGTTGAGAGTCCAAAATACAGTATTGAGTCTGATATCGTGAATATTATAAAAAATAATCTTAATTAAGTGAATGTAGAAAAACCATTAAAATCAGCACTAAAAGTGCAGCAGGGAATTCCACAGCCTGAGTCAATCAATAGTGAATTGGTGAAACGAATAGGGGCAAATTCACCGAATAGCTATGATGATCAGTATTTTATAAAGGGTGTTTTGAATGGAGACCGCAAAGTGCTTGCCCAAGCAATTACCTTAATTGAAAGTGCAAAACCTGCTCACCGTAAACAATCAGAATCCATTATTGAGGCATGTTTACCGCATAGTGGCAAATCCATTCGGATTGGGATTACTGGAGTTCCAGGTGCAGGAAAGAGCACTTTCATTGAAGCATTTGGTAAATTATTAACTTCCACTGGCCATCAAGTTGCAGTGCTTGCTATTGATCCTTCCAGCACAAGAAATAGAGGAAGTATTCTTGGTGATAAAACAAGAATGGAAGCACTTAGTATTGATTCAAATGCTTTTATCAGACCTAGTCCTTCATCAGGTTCATTGGGTGGTGTTGCCCGCAAAACGCGCGAAACCATTAGTTTATGCGAAGCAGCCGGTTTCGATATTATTCTAGTAGAAACTGTTGGGGTTGGGCAAAGCGAAACTGCTGTTCATAGCATGGTAGATTTCTTTTTGTTACTGATGCTTGCTGGTGCCGGCGACGAATTACAAGGAATCAAAAGAGGAATTATTGAAATGAGTGATGCTATTATTATCAACAAAGCGGATGGAGATAATCTTCAAAAAGCAAAATTATCGTGCGTGCAATACGCCAATGCATTACATCTTTTTCCGCTGCCAGAATCTGGATGGACACCCGTGGCAGATATCTGTTCATCAACAGAAGGTGCTGGTATTGAGCAGGTTTGGAATTACATTCAGCAGTATATTAGTTTGACTACCGAAAATCAGTTTTTTTTATTGAAGCGAAATCAACAAGAATGGTTTAGACTTCAGGAACAAATTGAGGGGAAAATAAAGCAGCTTTTTTACGAAGACGATGGTATTAAAGCGGAACTCCAGCAAGCAAAAACAAGCTTGGTAAATAATGAAAAGAGTGCGTATCAACTTGCTGATGAAATGATTAGTAGGTGGTTGGCTAAATAAATTTTAATAGTCCAATTTTAAAGGCGACTTATCCCAAAGGTCAAAAGGCTTTGTTTTGTCCGCAATATTTATCTGCTGTGTTTTAATTTGGCGTTTATCGTTCGCAAGTTTTATTTCCTCATAAATAAATGCATCATCAAAACCAGCTTTAGCAGCATCGTTTTTATCCGCGGCAAAATACAGTGCTTTGGGTCGCGACCAATAAATGGCGCCTAAACACATGGGGCAAGGTTCGCAGCTTGAATAAATATCGCAATCAGTTAGTTGATAGGTATTTAGATTGGTGCATGCATTTCTAATTGCAGTAACTTCGGCGTGAGCGGTAGGATCATTGAGTCTGGTGACACTATTTTTGCCAGTAGCAATTATTTCGCCGTGACGAACTATGATGGCGGCAAATGGTCCACCTTCGCCTCTCGCCACATTCTCTTGTGCCAAGTCGATGGCTATTTGCATAAATTCTTCTTTATTTTTCATCGTTAATCTATTTGGTCTAGAGTCATTAATAGGATTGAAGCAGCTTTTTCAATTTCTGCTTCGGTCATTGTTAGTGGTGGTGATATTCTAAAACACTGTTCGTTAAATAAAAATAAATCACTTAAAATGCCATTTTGCAATGCTTGCTGAAGAAAACGCAATACTAAATCGCTTTGTCCAAGGTCTACTGCCATATAAAAACCATCATATCTAATCGCTTTTACTTTCGGATGATTTTCTAATCTTTGTTTGAATAGGGTGGCTTTGTATTCAGCATTTTGGATCATTTCGGGCTGTTCCACCAATATTTTCAAGTGTGCATAAGCAGCGGCAGCAGACACTGGATGACCTCCAAAAGTGGTAATATGCCCCAGCATTGGATTATTGGTAAAAGCATTAAGATTTTTGGTTGAGGATACCACCCCGCCAATTGGCATTCCACCACCCATGGCTTTTGCTATGCAAATTACATCCGGATTCACCTCGTATTTCTGAAATGCAAATAAATGGCCCGATCGTCCAAAACCAGTCTGTATTTCATCTAAAATAAATAGTGTACCAGTTTCTTTACACTGATTTTCAATGGCTTGCAAATATCCTTTTTGTGGACTAATGATTCCTGCTTCTCCCTGGATTGGTTCAATAATGATGCAGGCCGTTTCATGGTCTATTTGCTGAATATCTTCGAAATTATTGAATTCTATTAGTTGAATATCAGGTAAAAGAGGACGAAAAGCAGTTTTATATCTTTCACTTCCCATAATACTCATGGCACCCTGCGTACTTCCATGATAGGCGTTTTGGCAGCTTATTATTTTACTTCTTCCTGTGATCCGTTTTGCTAATTTCATGGCAACTTCGATGGCTTCACTTCCTGAATTTACAAGATATATGCTATTCAATTGATCAGGAAGTTGTTGACTCAGCAACTCAGCAAATTGTAGTTGAGGGCTTTGGATCAGTTCACCATAAACCATCAAATGCATATATTTATCAACTTGCGCTTTGATGGCTGCAATAATCTGAGGATGATGGTGACCTAGGTTACTCACCGAAACCCCTGAAATCAAATCTATATAAGCTTTGTCATTGGTATCATACATATAAATACCATCAGCATGAGCCATTTCCACGGCCAAAGGAAAAGGACTTGTTTGACCAATATGTTGTAGGAAAAGTTGTTTGTTGGAGGGCATAGGCTAATTTAATAAATTAAACTCAGATCACCTTTTCCTTCGCGTACAATTTGCAAGTCGTCGCCCGAGAAATCTACTATTGTTGACCATTCGGATCCGCTAAACCCAGCATCTACCATCATATCAATTTTGTCACGATATTGATCGTAAATTAAGGCAGGATCTGTAAAATTTTCATGGTCAACATCATCCGAAGGGATGGAAGTAGACAGCATCGGGTTTTGCAAGTCTATTACCAATTGGCGTGCAATTGCATTGTCTGGAATTCGTATACCTACCTGCTTTTTCTTCCGATGCAATTGCTTAGGAACATGATTATTAGCTTCAAAAATAAAGGTAAATGGGCCAGGCAAGCAGCGCTTAATAATTTTAAAATAACGATTATCAATTGGTTTTGCAAAGTCTGCCAAATGACTTAAATCGTGGAAAATAATCGTGAAATTATGCTTGTCCATGTCCACATTTCTAATCCTTGCAATCCGCTCAATGGCTTTGGGTTTAAACATATTGCAACCAAAGGCATAAAGTGTATCAGTTGGGTAAATAATGACACCCCCATCCAGTAAACATTCATTTAACTGTTTCAAGAGTCGTGGATCAGGATTGTCTTCGTATAGTTTTAATAACATCGTGTTTTCAAGAAATAATTATTGGAGCACAAAGATAGATAATTCGCTTGGGATTGATAAAGGGAATTATAACTAATAAAAACGCTAAATTATAAAAATTAAAATTGTTAATAATTCAACGTGTATTTTGTATCTGTCGTAATATGAGTAATTTATCCAAATATATTTAAATAAATACTTTTTATAAATTCTAAGATAGTATGCAAGCGTAAATACTATCTTTGCGCATTCATTAAGCCTAAACTATTCAATAATGATTCACTTCTTTCAAAATTCAACAAATTATTTTGCCTTACAATCTCCATTTGCACTAAGCGCAAGCGATATTCAAAAACTTAAATGGCTTTTTGGGAACGCAGAGCAGATTGAGGCTGAAAATTTACAAGGTCTCTTCATTGGTCCACGCAAAGAAATGGTGACTCCATGGAGTACCAATGCGGTTGAAATTACCCGAAATATGGGTATTCAAAACATTCAAAGAATTGAAGAACTAGTAAAAAGTGAGCAGGAAAAGCCAACCTATGACCCCATGTTGCAAGCTTTGTACGAACAACCATCACAAGATATTTTTTTGATTGCAAAACAGCCAGATCCTATTATGCTGATTACGGATATTCAAGCCTATAATCAGTTGGAAGGATTAGCATTGAGTGAATCGGAAGTGGCTTATCTTGAGGATGTTGCCAAACAATTAGGTCGACCACTGACCGATAGTGAATTGTACGGATTTGCTCAAGTGAATAGCGAACATTGCCGCCATAAGATATTCAACGGAAGTTTTGTTATTGATGGACAAGAGCAATCGGAATCACTTTTTTCGATGATAAAAAGGACTGCCAAAGCAAATCCCAATACCATTGTTTCGGCCTATAAAGACAATGTAGCTTTTATTGATGGGCCAAAGGCTGTGCAGTTTGCGCCTAAATCGCAAGATAAGGCAGATTTTTTTGAAACGAGCTCCTTCGATAGTTTGATAAGTTTGAAAGCAGAAACCCATAATTTTCCGACCACTGTTGAACCTTTCAACGGCGCTGCCACCGGTTCTGGTGGCGAAATTCGCGACCGTATGGCTGGAGGAAAAGGAAGCAATCCATTGGCAGGCACAGCAGCATATATGACTTCCTATCCTCGACATACCGACAAAGAAAGAAGTTGGGAAAGTAAAATCGCACCACGTAAATGGTTGTATCAATCTCCTTTAGAGATTTTAATTAAAGCCTCCAATGGAGCCAGTGATTTCGGAAATAAATTTGGTCAACCATTAATCAACGGAAGTTTATTCACTTTTGAGCATTTTGCCAGTGAACGCAAATATGGATTCGATAAAGTGATTATGCAAGCCGGCGGAATTGGCTATGCTAAAAAGGAGGATGCTGAGAAGGAAATTCCTATGCCTGGCGACCTCATAGTGGTGATGGGTGGCGATAATTATAGAATTGGAATGGGTGGAGGGGCTGTTTCTTCAGTGGCTACCGGTGAGTTTGCCTCTGGCGTTGAACTCAATGCGGTGCAACGTTCTAATCCTGAAATGCAAAAAAGAGTTCAAAATGTAATTCGTGCGATGACCGAATTAAGTAAAAATCCAATTATTTCAATCCATGATCATGGTGCTGGAGGACATCTTAATTCCCTTTCCGAATTAGTTGAAGCAACTGGCGGTGTAATTGAATTATCGAAGCTTCCTATTGGTGATCCCACTTTATCGGCCAAAGAAATTATCGGGAACGAATCCCAAGAGCGGATGGGGTTGATAGTGAAGGTTAAAGATATTGAACTTTTACAAAAAATTGCTGAAAGAGAACGCGCACCCTTGTATGTGGTAGGTACAGTGACAGGGGATATGCGTTTTACTTTTAAAAGTGAGTCCGGACAAAATCCCATGGATTTGGAGTTAGGCTATTTGTTTGGTAAACCCCCAAAAACAGTTCTGGAAGATAAAACCATTAAAACTAAATTTCAAGTAGTTGAATACCAAAGAGAATTATTTGAAAGTTATCTCGAAAAGGTTCTCAGTATCGAGGCGGTTGCTTGCAAGGATTGGTTGACTAATAAGGTAGATCGTTCGGTGAGCGGAAGGGTGGCCAAGCAACAATGTGCTGGCAGTATTCAATTGCCAATCAATAATTTAGGCGCAATGGCTATCGACTTTGAAGGGATACAAGGAATTGCTACTTCGCTAGGGCATGCGCCTGTTGCTGCCTTGGTAGATGAGCAAAAAGCTTCCAGATTAGCGGTAGCGGAGGCTTTGACCAATCTTGTGTGGGCGCCTTTAAAAGAGGGGATTAAATCAATTTCCTTAAGTGCTAATTGGATGTGGCCAGCCAAAAATAGTGGCGAAAACGCTCGGTTATTTTATGCGGTGGAGGCTTTAAGCAAGTTCGTTATTGATCTAGGAATTAATGTTCCCACTGGTAAGGATTCGCTTTCAATGAAGCAGAAATATCAAGATGAAGAAGTGTTTAGTCCTGGTACAGTCATTGTTACCGCAGTGGCTCATGTGGAGAATGTGCGGAAAATAATTGAACCTGTGATTCAAAATAATGAGCAAAGCAGGCTGTTTTATGTTGATTTCTCAGCTAGTTCCTTCGAATTAGGGGGTAGTAGTTTTGCACAGGTTCTTAATTTTGTAGGCGATAAAACACCAGATGTAAAAGACTCTAAATACTTTATTCAAGCTTTTGAGGCCATTCAGCAATTGGTTAAAAAGGACTTAATCATTGCTGGTCATGATATTTCATCTGGTGGATTGATAACCGCTTTATTGGAAATGACTTTTCCTCAAAATGATTTAGGTTTAACGTTGGATTTGACTGATATTGGGGAGAAAGATTTTATAAAACTGCTATTTAGCGAAAATCCAGGAGTTGTTCTTCAAGTATCGGATATTAACCAGTTTGCCAACACGATGTCGCGGTTTGGGGTCAGTTATGTTGAGCTTGGTAGTATCAATACTGATTATGAATTTTTGCTCAAGCATTATCACCACAATACCGTATTGGATATTAATCAATTGCGTAAGGTATGGTATAAAACATCTTTTCATTTTGACCAGCATCAGAGTATGCAAGGAATGGCAGCGGAGCGATTTGAAAATTTTGCAAGACAGGAATTAAATTACCGTTTTCCTTCCCATTTTACAGGCAAAGTCAACGATTATAAAACCGCCAAAAGGCCAAAAGCAGCTATAATTCGAGAAAAAGGAGTGAATGGAGATCGTGAAATGGCCTATTCACTTTACCATGCTGGTTTTGAGGTGAAAGATGTGCACATGATGGATTTGATCAATGGCACCGAAGATTTAAGTGGAGTGAATATGGTGGTTTATGTGGGTGGTTTTTCAAATTCCGATGTGCTTGGCAGTGCAAAGGGTTGGGCGGGTGCATTTTTATACAACGAAAAAGCCAAACAATCCCTTGATAGATTCTATGCAAGAAAAGATACGCTGAGTTTAGGTATCTGTAATGGCTGTCAGCTTATGGTGGAATTGAATTTGATTAATCCAGAACATCGCACCCCAGCAGCAATGCATCATAACGATTCGCATAAATTTGAATCTGGTTTTATCAATGTTGAAATTGAAGCAAATCAATCTGTAATACTCAAGACATTGACAGGTAGTAGGTTAGGTGTTTGGGTAGCGCATGGCGAAGGAAAATTTGTTTTGCCAGAGCAAGAATCTGCCTATCATATACCGGTTAAATATGCGTATTCACAGTATCCAGGAAATCCTAATGGTTCAGCATATCAGGCTGCTGCAATTTGCTCAAACGATGGCCGACATTTGGCCATGATGCCTCATTTGGAAAGATCGATTTTCAACTGGCAATGGGCTAATTATCCTGAAAACAGAAAACAAGATGAGATAACGCCTTGGTTTGAAGCATTTGTGAACGCTAGAAATTGGATTTTAGAAAACCAATAAGCACTGACTCTAAAACTTAAAACCGATCAGTACGTGCCACCACAGTTTTGACGAACTGGAGTTTTTGGTCACGGTAACGCCAATTTGGCCAATGATACTTTCTAAAGGGTTCCTTTATTCATATAAAAATACACTATTGTCCGTTAAAAATTATATTTAGTCCATTTCGGCAATTTAGTAGTTT
>DYSI01000002.1:29038-83410 GCA_020718275.1 Draconibacterium orientale | reverse complement strand
ATGGTACAATCTCAAATCAACAGAAAATAAATACCATTAAAAATGTCCATTAGAGCATATCGTCCTTGAAAAAGCATGAAAAATGTCCATTACACCTGAATTTTCAAAAATCAATTTTCGGAACGCGGAACAATTAAGCTTTATACTTCATCCATTTCCAAATTTCTTTGTAGCTCGGTTTTTTGCCGTACATCAATATTCCCACTCGGTAAACTTTAGCAGCAAACCATGTAAAGAAAAGGAAACCAAGAATTAATAGCGACATTGAAAGAGCCATTTGCCACCAAGGAACACCAAAAGGAATACGAATCATCATTGAAACCGGTGCCGTAAGCGGAATGATTGAAAGCCAAAAGGCAATTGGTCCGTCGGGATTATTGGCTATGGGTTGCAAGGAGGCTATACTTAATATCAGGGGAACTGTTACTGGAAGAATAAATTGCTGGGTATCGGTTTCATTATCAACCGCGGCACCAATAGCCGCAAAAAGGGCCGCATAAATAAGATATCCAAACAGAAAATAAAACAGAAACGAAAATGTAATTGTTTTAAAATCAATGGAATATAGTAGATTGAAAATTTCGCTTGTTTTATCAAGCGATTCATCCACTTGCACTTGATTGGATGGGTCAATCACTTGTCCACTTTTTTGCATTTGATATTTTTCGATCTGCGAAATATGGTCTGAAAACGCGATTTTGGCACTTGTAACAATGGCTAAAGTGAGAAAAACCCACAACAAAAACTGGGTTAGACCAACCAAGGCTAATCCAATTATTTTACCCATCATCAACTGAAATGGTCGGAGGGAAGAGATGATAACCTCAACAATTCGGCTTGTTTTTTCTTCAATTACCCCGCGCATAACTTGAGTTCCATACAGGAAAATAAAAAAATAAATGGTCAAGGCGAGCACTGTTCCTAATATAAAATTAAGCATGCCTGCGCGCTTTTCCTCTTTTCCTGTTTCGTCAATTTTGATACTCGAAATTGTAACAGAATCTTTCATAGCACTGATCACTTCATCTTGAACCCCAGCATCTTTGAGTCGCATGGTTCGTAAATCGTCGTTGATGCTATTTTTGATATAGGTTTCAACGTTCATACCGGGTTCCTTTGCCGAAAAGATAAAAATCTTACTTGGGTAAATATAGGCTGGTTTCGGAATGTAAAGTATTAAATCATAGCCTAATGCAGTGTAATTTTTCTTAGATTCTTCAATCTGCATGTGCATTTGCTTGAAACTAATTTTATCTTTATCTTTAAAAGCATCAGTAAAAAAACCACTCTCGTCCACTATTCCCACAGTCTTGGACTCGTCACTCACTGTGGCAATGTAGATGGGTACTATCATTACCGCAGCCATCAAAATTGGGCCGAGGATGGTCATGATGATAAAACTTTTCTTTTTTACTCGGCTTAAATATTCGCGTTGTATGACTAACCAGATCTTATTCATAATTCAATTTTTTTCGGGTTTTAGTTTTCAGTAACTCTTTTGATGAAAATCTCATTCATACTTGGAATAAGTTCTTTGAAGAGATGAATGCGTGAGTTTGCCATCATCACTTGCAGCAATTCGTGGGCATGATGATCGGAAGGTAATTTGATGATTACCCGATAGTTATTATCGTTTTGTATGTTTTGAATCACTTGATAATTGGATGGTAAAAATTGTTCTATTTTTCCTTGAATGGGCTCGTATTCCAATTCAAAAGTGCTGGTTTTATACATTTTTTTTATGTCAGTCACCTTCCCATCTAATATCTTTTGTGACTTGTTTATCAGTGCAATATGATCGCATATTTCTTCTACCGACGACATATTATGGGTGGAGAAAATGACTGTTGCGCCTTCGTTACGCAAGTTAAGTATCTCAGTTTTAAGCATTTCAGTATTGATAGGGTCAAAACCGCTAAATGGTTCGTCGAAAATTAGCAATTTGGGTTTGTGCAAAATGGTTACAATAAACTGTACTTTTTGTTGCATTCCTTTGGAGAGTTCTTCCACTTTTTTGTCCCACCAATTGGCGATGTCGTACTTCTCAAACCAATATTTGAGTTGTTTCACTGCTTCGGCTTTGCTCAATCCCTTCAGCATACTTAGATAAATGGCTTGCTCACCAACTTTCATTTTTTTATACAAGCCACGTTCTTCTGGTAGATAACCAATGGAGGAAACATCATTAGGTTGAAGTGGTTTTCCGTGGAGATAAATTTTTCCTGAATCAGGTCCTGTAATTTGATTGATGATGCGGATTAAGGTAGTTTTTCCCGCCCCATTTGGACCAAGAAGTCCAAAAATGCTGCCTTCAACCACATTGATACTGACATCATTGAGCGCCCGATAGAGTCCGTAATTTTTAATAATATTTTCGGCTGTTAGTAAGTCCATAAGCATGATAATTTGCGCGAAAGTACAAAATTTGCACTTGCTTTTTTACATAGTTTTCTAATCAATGTTAATAAACATAAGGGTTATAGGTCGATTTTTTTCATCTTGTGCAATAGCTTGTTAGCGCGACTTTTAAAACCTGCACTTGTATTTGGCAAAAGAAAAAGTAAACTACTTTTTAATTCAGCTTTCAATTCGGGTTCTATTTCGCTGATTTCATAAATTATTTGCATAGCGTGCACTCTTACGGCTAATGCTTGTTGTGGATTTAATAGAAAATCATAGCTGATTTGCAATAATTTTCCCATGTCTAAACTTTGAATATCAAAGAGTAAGAGGATTTTCATACATTCTCTTTTCTGGCCATCGTGCTTAAAACTTGGCAATTGAATAATCATTTCATTCAATATTGGTCTGAAAACAACTTTTTGCTGATGCCCTAAATGATACATGCTCCATGCTGCTCTCCATGCTAATGGATGCATATTTTCAAGCGTAATTTGCCATAAAAGGGATATTAGATTTGATAATTCTTGAGTGTTTTCTCGTAATGTTTTAAGGCTTACGGTCGATATTTCTTCCATTAAGAATTTTTCGAGCTGGGCTTTACTAATCATGTGCAGTATAGAATTTTATAGAAAATTATTTTGTAATTACCTGAATATTAAGCTTTAGTTCTTTTGCAAATCACCTTGTAATCGCAGCTAGAACATACTTGATCGTATTTTCGCTGCGTAAATGGAAGACTCGGATTTAGAATATTTTGAATGAGAAGCTTTAGATCTGATTCGAATTTTTCAATTTTTTCTGCGCTAACAAAATCCTCACCGTACAAATTAAGGGTAAAATATTGTCCTTGCTTTTTGAATGAGCTAATGGCAATTTTCAGTTGATTTTCAGGGGCCTTCTGTGGAAAATACATCCATGCGTACATCATTAACTGAAAAGCTTTTTCAAGGTCTCCTTCAAACATATTCAGCCAATTATCATTTCCTTTTGCGATTTTTATTTCCACATCCGACGAGTTCATCTTGCCAGTTTTATAATCAATAATGCGAGTGTTAGAATGATATTGGTCGATGCGATCAGCATTGCCATAGAATTTTACGGTTAAATTTTGCTGATTATATTCCAAATCTAGCGTTCTGCTTAGTTTTTGCTCAAGGCCTATGATTCGGAAACTTCCTACTAGCTCAATAAACTGGCTTTCTTGTATTATAAAGCTCTTTAAAAAATGTTGCAAAACCTTCTTTGTCAAAAGATTAATACCATGATTAGTGTCAAGATTTTTGTACTTTTCCGAACCAAGCAAATCGGTAAAATGAGTGTCGAGACGTTTTTGCTGTGATATGAATAATGCTGGTGTTATTTCTTGATTTATAAGCTCTTTATAAAAATTTTCCAAGGTTGAATGGATTATATCGCCTTGTGTATTATAGGCGAATTCTTCTTCCACTTCTCCATCTTTATTTAGCTTGGCAATCTTTGATAGATAAAATAAATAGCTGCATTTTTTGTAATTGTTGATAGAGGTGGGCGACAATCCTTGTTCACTAAATAAATCAATCAATTGTTTCATTATTTTCTCATTTTTTGAAACCTGAAAACTAGCGATGGTTTCATCGGCTTGCAAATGAAAACTCAATTGCTGATGACTGATTTCAATTTTAGGATTTATAGCCGGAATTTCTATCTCAATTTGTTTGATAAAACGACTGGCTTCGGCACCACTTGTGTCGCCACTTTTAGTGTTATACAACAAAGTAATATTCTCGGTACGTTGCAATAATCTATAAAAGTGATATGACATAACCGCCTCATTATCTACTGGTAATGGCAAATTGAATTCTCTACGTAAATCAAATAATATAAAGCTTTGGTACGATTTTGAATTTGGAATGATGCCTTCATTCACCGACAAAAGAATGAGGTTTTTAAAATCCAAAGTACGGGTTTCGAGCATGCCCATCACTTGCATCCCTTTCAAAGGTTCACCACTGAATGGAACAGGCGATTGATTTAGCGTGTTTTGAATCCACCGCTTTAAGGTGCTTAATCGCTCAATATACTGTACTCCGTCTAACATTTGTTTCAGTGATTTCAGTAGATTGGTAAAATGATTCACAAATTGGAGATCCATCTCATCTAGTATATGCTCAGCAATCAATTGAAAAAGTTCAATCAGGATATCAACATAATGAATTACTTGATTATCAGCCTTTAGTAATACATTTGCAATTGGCTCTAAATCTGTGCTGAAGCTTATTAAACTATGGTCGGCTTTTGTATCTAATTGTATTTTGTTAAGGTTCTCTTTTCGGATAAACTGGCAAATCTGGCTTACACAATTGCTAGTATTTTTGTTTATAACATTCTGAATTAGTGAGTGTTGAATAAATAGTATGAAATCTTTGTGATGAAATTTCCATTGAATTGGCAATGTAGCTCCTGCATCAATATTGGTGAACAAGTTAAGCGTCAGGTTAACCAAATCATAAGCAGGATGAAGTTTCAAAGGAAAAGACATGGTTAGGTTGAACTGCTTGATTTGAGCGGGAATAGCGCTTATCATTGGTATCATCAAATCTTCATTACACAAAATGAGCGCAGTTTCTTCCTCCTTAAAATCAGGCTGTTGCAAAAGTTTTTCGAGTTGTTGAGCCGCATATTTTACTTGCGCTGTATTTCCTTCCAAACCTACTATCTTAATTTGTTTTGCATTTTGTTTCCAATAATCGCCAATAATACTAATCTTCTTTGCGTCAATATTTTCTAATTGATTTCTAAAAAAATGGCCAGCTTCATGCTGTGGATCATCGAAGTATAGTCGGTCGATATCCCATAATATTTCTGCTGAATAATGAATTTTTAAATGATCAATTATACTTGATTCAGAAGTGCTTAAGGCGTTAAAACCGACTACGAATATTTTACTAAAACCTAACTTAAGTTGATGGATATTTTCGCTCAAAAGTCGGAAAGCTAAGCCTTGATAGGCCTTTCTTTGTGCGCTAAGATGTTGCTTAAGTTCCTCATAATATTTTTCTAACTGCTCATAAAACTTTAAATAATCTAATTCAGCGCTCGTTAATCGGCTCGGATCTAAATCCCATTTGGCTATTTTCTTGACATCAGATAAATATCTAAATAGCTGATCTGGAGGTGCTAAATACAAATCGATATCGTTGAAATCGGCCAGTAGAATCTCCGCCCAACTGCTAAATTGGTCAAGCGATTGGGGATTAGTTTTTTCTATTTGGCGATGTATTTCGTAAAGTTGTAGCAACAATTCGATTGATTTCACCTCTTGCAATTTCAATTGGTCAAAAACAAAATCACTAATCGACATAAAGCTAGGCGCCCAAAATGGGGCTTCAAAACGTTCGGAAAGATGTTTCTGTAAGTATATTTTGGCACGCCGATTTGGTAAAATAATTAAAGTGTTTTGCAATTCTTGCTTGCTCAACAAAGCTAATTTTTCACTGACTAATTGTAAAAATGGTTTCATGTTTTTCAGATATTTGACACATAATCAGCCGCTTGCTTCAGTTTATTCAATTCTCCACAGTCGAACCAGAAATCGCTATCGTGAACATAAGCAGTAATTTTTGAATGTTTGGCCGCTTCTAGATAAAACGGAATAATGGAGTGTTTTTCATGAGGAATTTGTTGAATCAGTGATCTATTAATCCAATGAATACCGCTAAAGGCATATTCTGTCAAGTCAGTAAAATCAGGATTTACAATTATCTCTTCATTAGTTTTTTGATTCCGCCAACCATTGAGCTTCAGCTTGTGAAAAAGGAGCTGACGACCGCTAGGGCGTTTTCGCACTGCCATGCATGCTTTTGAATCTTCCGTTTTGTATTGCCGATACATGGCTTGCACGTCAATATTGCTAATCACATCCACATTGAAAAGCAAAACATCTTCCGCTTTGTCCATCAGTTGGTAAGCTTGAGCAATCCCGCCGGCAGTATCAAGCAAAATGGGTTCGTAACTAATTTTGATGTCACAGCCAAAGTTGTTATTATCAGATAAATAGGCTTCTATTTGCGCTGCAAAATGATGCGTATTAATAACAAATTCATCAATTCCTTGTTGCTTTAGAAAAAGGAGATTGTAAGCCAATAAAGTACTGTTAAGAAAAGGAGCGAGGGCCTTGGGTTGGTTTTGGGTGAGCGGGTAGAGGCGTGTTCCTAATCCTGCTGCAAATATCATAGCTTTCATCAACTGACTCGTATGGTTTGATTATTAATTGGTTTAATTCCATTTTCAAAATAATTTTATAAAAACAGAACGTAATTTTGCTTGTTTTACAATGCCCCGAAATTACTGAAAATTTAATCCCCAATGCATCAAAAAAACCGTAGAGCTACTTAAATAATTGTAGAATTGCATTGGCTTTGAGTAGGCTTTCCTCATATTCGGTTTCGCTTTGGCTCAAATATGTGATCGCTCCACCTGTGCTCAAACTTAAATATTGATTGCTTTGATTATATAAAAGACTGCGTATGATAACATTAAAATCGAAATCGCCATTCGGATTGATATAACCTACACTGCCACTAAAGAGATTTCTTTTCGTCGTTTCGTATTCCTCGATTAGTTCCATCGCGCGCACCTTTGGTGCGCCAGTCATACTTCCCATCGGAAAACTACTGACAATAATATCGCTAAATTGCACCGTTGAATCTAATTGTGCAGAAATAGTCGATATCATTTGATGAACGTGCGGAAAACTATAAATCTTACATAATTCCTCCACTTTTACCTCCTGAACTCCTTTGATTCGGCCCAAGTCGTTACGCACCAAATCTACTATCATGATATTTTCTGCACGCTCCTTTTCACTTTGTTGTAAATTCCGTTTCGACCGTTCATCGGCTTGCAAATCTGCCTGCCGTTTGCTAGTTCCTTTAATAGGTTGAGAGATGATATTTTGATTTTGTTTTTGAAGGTAACGCTCTGGACTTGCACTTATTAAGTACCGATTATTTTCTTTCCAAAAGGCGGAAAAGGGCGCCGATGACTTTTCTATTAATTCCATAAAAACATGATATGGATTAATCAAGGCCTTTTCAGCGTAAAACTCTTGGCAGTAATTCATTTCGTAAATGTCGCCTCGCTTAATATGCTTTCTAATGCGCTCAATCTTTTGTAGGTATTCTTCTCTTGTAATTCGTTTGTTGAATTCTATTTTTGGCAACTCAGAAAACTCAACTTCTTCGGTAGAAGTATTAATTCTAAGCCATATTTGCGCGACTTCTTCCTTCGATACACTTGCGTGATAAAGCATTCTAATCGTCTGTTTTTCTGATATGAATAAATATTTCGGGATAAAAAAATAGGCGTCGTGAAAACCAATTAAATCAGAATTTTTGGAATGTAATTTCTCAATATGGTTTTTTAAATCATAGGATAAATAGCCAAATTTCCAACTCTTTTCGTTTTCTTTCAAAAACAGATCTAACTGCTTGAATAAATCCAACGAATTGGCAGCTAGTTCAAGCGCTGCAACTTTGCCAATTGCTGCCAAAATCGAATGTTTGGCGTATTGATCATGCTGAGAATTGCCACTGTAATACAAACAGCCAATCGACTCTTGTTCAATCAGCCAATTCAATTTTGGAATAAGCGCTTTTGTTTGTAAATCTATTTGTTTGTAAAATTGATGCATTCTGTGTAAAAAATAGGTGTGCAAAGGAAGTAAAAAAAATGCAAGACTCGTTTTTTACAGCATTTTGATGGAAATATTCTTCAATATTACTGAGTTAACCTTATGATAATATTGCATTTAAGAAATGTATATGTTTATATAATTCAGTTTAAGTTAATTAACTCACTTGTTTTAAAAACTTTCTATCTTTGCAAATCGGAAAATATTCCAGGGAAACGGTGGTAATTCAATTGAAAAAATTTATAATGCATGGAAATTGACTTTTCAGATATAAAATATTACGAAGAGGATGACCTACAAGCTGCTTTGGCTAGGTTAGTTGAAGAGCCTAATCTTTGGCGCGTATGCAGGTTTCTGAATCCCAATACATCCAATGAGGCAGCCATTGCACAAATTTCTTCTTACTCTAGTGTTAAGGACTTTCAAATCAACTTTATTCTTCAAGTTATTAAGAAACTTGTGGCCGAGTCCGTTGATCAATTGACCTCCAATGGCGCTGAACACTATAGCAGCGATCTTAATCAAAAATATGTGTTTATTACCAATCATCGTAATATTGTAATGGATGCCTCCATTGTAAATCTTGAGCTGTATAATTACTTTCTAAATAATTATGAATCAACGGCTATTGCAATTGGTAATAATCTTCTGAATATTCCTTGGGTAAAAGACCTTGCTCGCCTTAACAAATGTTTTGTAGTTATACGAGATGCAAGTGTGCAACAAATGCTCGAAAATTCTAAAAAATTATCCCAATACATTCGTCAACTTATTACCGAAAATAAAAGCTCCGTTTGGATTGCTCAACGCGAAGGACGTACTAAAGATGGTAATGATTTTACACAGCAAGGCGTTTTGAAGATGTTTCAAATGTCAGCTAATGAGGATTTTGTGGAGAATTTTAGTCAACTAAGAATTGCCCCAGTTGCTATTAGTTACGAATATGATCCATGCGTACGCGAAAAGGTGATCGAACTTGCCACCATTGAAAATACCGGTGAATTTGTAAAAGGGCCTCTCGACGATTTCAATAGCATGTATAATGGAATTATGGGTTATAAAGGCCGTATTCATATTAACTTTGGCCCTGCCATTAGCGAAGATTGGCTTAAAAAAATTAATCCCGATTTACCTAAAAACGAGAAAATTAAGCAGATAGCTGAATATATCGATGATTTTATCTGGACTCATTATCATCTTTGGCCTAATAATTACATCGCTACTGATTTACTAAACCAAGATACTCAATTCGCTTCACACTATTCCGCTGAAGAGAAGGCGAAATTTATAGAACTTATGCATAAAAAGCTGGATGGAATTGAAGGAAATCCCCTTCAACATGAACAGATTTTTCTTAAAATGTTTGCCAACGTCGTTAAAAATGCTCATCGTAAATCTGATCAATTTCAGTTTAAGTTTTAAGGAGATTAGCTCTTTTTTCATTTTTTTTTCTTGCCTAAATTATAGTAAATCAATTTATTATATTCAGTCTTTCCATCAAATCAACTAAGATTTATATTTCATAATCTCAGTTAAAGTCCTTTTTTTGAGCTAAACTTAGTATATGAAAATACATCAGATTCTTCTAAACCTATAAAAAGAAAAAGGAGCTCGTTCAAAAATAATTGAACAAACTCCTTGGGGGAAAATCTGTATGATATAAACTAATCTTCAGAAGCTACCTAGCAAATAGAACCCATGCTTTGATTCTGATTGATAAGAAACTATCTACCAGATAGGTTCTTTGGAATTCTACCGTTTTTGATGGCTTCGGAGCGCAATCTTCGACCAACGATTCGTTCAACCATGGCGCCTATTTCCAGCACCTTATCTATATCGAGATTGGTTTCTATATTCATTTCGTCCATCATCACCACCATGTCTTCGGTGCTAACAAGTCCTACAAGATTTGGGTCTTTATAGTAATAGCTTCCTGTTCCAGCCACAGGAACTCCACTAACAAAGTTGGCGGGTTGCCCACCGATTCCACCCATAGTAGATTCGTAATTGGTCATACCAGCCTGCAAAGCTGCTAAAACATTGGCCAAACCCCAGCCACGGGTGGTGTGGAAGTGTACAATATGTTTGTCGGGTTTACCAAAATGGTCGAGCAGCATACTAAAGTATCTGTAAACTCGGTCGGGCGAAGCTGATCCGTCGTGGTCAGCATGTTCAACATCATTAGCGCCAATGTCGATCCATCTTTGTGCAAATTCTACTGCTTTGCTGAGCTCAGTTGGACCTTCAATCGGGCAGCCCCAAATGGTGCTTACGGTTCCATTTACCTTCAGACCGGCTTCACGCGCTTTGGGAATCCATTCTTCGGCCATTTTCCAATAGTCAGCCAAACTTAATCCTGAATTTTTGCGATGATGCGATTCGCTGGTCGAAACCATCAATAAAATTCGGTCAGGACCATAGCCTTCCTTCTTTGCTTGGATGGCTCGCTCAATGGCTTTTTCACGGATAGTGATACCAGTAAGACTCACGCTATCAATAAGATGCTTTACTTTGTTGCTCTTTCGAATCATTTTGAATAGTGGATCACAATCGTTAAATTGTGGCATTCCGCTTGGATTTCCAAAATTAGAAACTTCAACATGTTTAAATCCAGCCAAAATTAATTGTTCTAAAACCCACAATTTGGCTTCGGTGGGAATATATTTTTCTTCGTGTTGGAAACCATCTCTAACGGTGATGTCGCCAATAGTTACTTTTTTTGGATAATTCATCGTTTATCTTTTATTAGTTAAATTTCATTTCTGGGATTTCTCCTTCGATTAACAAGTCTGCACCTGTGGCTGCAACTATCTCTGCTACACTTACTCCTGGAGCACGTTCAACGAGCTTAAACCCTTTTTCGGTAACTTCGACCACTGCCAAATCGGAGACTATTTTTTTGACGCAATTGACGCCAGTAAGAGGAAGCTCACAAGTCTTTTTGAGCTTTGGAAGTCCATCCTTGTCTACATGAGTGGTTGCAACGATAATGTTTTTCGCGGCAGCTACTAAATCCATTGCTCCTCCCATTCCTTTTACCATTTTGCCTGGAATTTTCCAGGAAGAGATGTCGCCTTTTTCTGAAACTTCAAAAGCGCCCAAAACGGTAAGGTCGATATGACCGCCGCGTATCATTCCAAAACTTAAACTAGAATCGAAAAATGCAGCGCCAGGTAAATAACTAACTGTTTGTTTACCAGCATTAATAAGGTCAGCATCTGCTTCGCCTTTTTTAGGAAAAGGACCAATTCCAAGAAGTCCATTTTCGCTTTGCAAAACAACTTCCATCCCTTGAGGAATGTAATTGGCTACCAATGTTGGAATCCCAATTCCGAGATTTACATAATACCCATCTTGTAATTCTTGTGCTATTCGTTGTGCTATTTGTGTTTTATCGAGTGCCATAATCAATTGATTTATATATTATTAATCGCGAGTGGTTTCAAATTCAATTCTCTTTTCGTAGTTTACACCTTGAAAAATTCTTTGAACAAAAACGCCAGGTAAATGTATTTGATTGGGGTCTAAATCGCCTATTTCAACGAGCTCTTCAACTTCGGCGATGGTAATTTTGCCGGCCATGCCCATTGCTTGATTAAAATTATTTGCGGTATGTCTGAAAATAATATTTCCGGCTTTGTCACCTTTCCAAGCTTTAATAATGGCAAAATCTGCTTTAAGAGCGTGTTCTAAAATATGCGGCTTACCATCAAAAATTCGCACTTCTTTCCCTTCGGCTACTTCGGTACCGTAGCCAGCAGGAACGAAAAAGGCTGGTATTCCGGTTCCTCCGGCTCGAATACGTTCTGCGAGCGTGCCTTGAGGATTAAGCTCTACTTCTAATTCGCCACTCAACATTTGCCGCTCAAATTCTTTATTTTCACCTACATAAGATGAAATCATTTTCTTAATCTGATGTTTTCGCAATAATAAACCTAGTCCGAAGTCGTCTACTCCAGCATTATTGGAAATGCAGGTAAGTCCTTTAATCCCTTTTTCTACTAATGCGTTTATGCAGTTTTCGGGTATGCCACTCAGTCCAAAACCGCCCAGCATAAGGGTCATATCATCTTGGATATCAGCAATGGCTTCTTTTGCGTTGTTTACTACTTTTTTCATGTTTTATCAATTTTATTCGTTTAACATCCGATGTATCGGGAAATAACAAGTCGCTGGATCTCACTAGTGCCTTCGCCAATTTGCAAAAGTCTTTGGTCGCGATAAAATCTTTCTACTGGATAGTCCTTCATAAGCCCATATCCTCCATGGATTTGAACCGCTTCATCGGATACTTCTTTGGCTATTTCGGAGCAATATAATTTCGACATAGCGGCTTCTTTGGCAAATGGTTTATGGTTATCTTTAAGCCAGCAAGCTTTATAGAGTAAGTTGCGGGCTAATTCAATTTTGGTAGCCATATCTGCCAATTTGAAGGCGTTAATTTGGAATTTCGACAAAGCTTTACCAAACTGTTTGCGCTCTTGTGAATAGGCTAAAGCGGCTTCAAATGCGCCTTGTGCTGCGCCCAAACCCATAGCTGCTATGCTTAATCTTCCGTTGTCAAGCGTCGATAACATAATTTTAGAACCCTCGCCAATTTTTCCTAAAAGATTGGATTCTGGAACGATACAATCGTCAAAATAAAGTTCTGCGGTGTCGGAAGCGCGCCACATCATTTTGTTGTGCATTGCTTTTTGCTTGAAGCCTGGGGTGTCTTTTTCAACAATTACGCAGGTGTATTCTTTGTTGCCATCGGCATGTATTTTGGTTACTGCCTGAACAGTTGTGCCTATATTAAATTCATTAGAACCATTGGTAATGAATATTTTAGATCCATTTATTCTCCATTTTCCATCTTCAAGTTTGGCAACTGTTTTAGTGCCTCGAGAGTCGGATCCTGCTTCTGGTTCTGTTAAGCCAAAACCCCATAAACCAGTACCAGTACAAAGCTTTGGTAGAAATTTTAACTTTTGTTCTTCGGTACCATAATAGTATAATGGTCCTATGCCGAGTGAGTTATGGGCTGCTAGGGTGGCGGCTTGCGAACCATCCACTCGCGCTAATTCTTCAACGGCGATAATATAGCTGAGCGTATCCATGCCTTGTCCGCCATATTTCTCTGGCAAATACATCCCGAATAGCCCTAGCTCACCTATTCTTTGGGTTAGGGGATACGAAAATTGGGCTTTTTCGTCCAATTCTTGCGCCACTGGTTTTACTTCACGTTCTGCAAAATCGCGAACGGTGGCTCGTATGAGTTTTTGTTCTTCTGATAAGTCAAAATTCATTGGTCTATGGTTTAGGTAGTTTGTATTTCTTCTTCAATAATTACTAATGGACTGGTACTGTTTACCATTTCTCCAATTTTAGCTTTGATTTCTTTGATAATTCCATCTCGAGGCATTAAGATATTATTCTCCATTTTCATGGCTTCAACTATTAGCAGCCGCTCACCTTTCTTAACAAAATCCCCTTCGCTGATGTCAATCTTGATGAGTTTTCCTGGCATTGGCGATTTTATTTGATCACTAATGGCTTGATCGCTACTGGCATCAAAGAAGTCTGTTAGATAAAGTAAATCGTCTCGCTTTAAAGTGTAGGTTTCGCCATGATAACTAAGTCTAGTTCCCAATTCTTTAGCATCGGAAAGATACATTTTGATTCCATGAGCATTTAAGTCGATGCGAATAAAATGCTCGCTCAACTCCTTTGCTTGACCGCAATAGCTGTTTCCATCAATTTGAAGATGATAATTTGTGTTGGTCTTGCTAAGAATTTGTACTTCAAACTTTTGGTTGTCAACCAGTAC
The DNA here is from genome assembly GCA_020718275.1 of Draconibacterium orientale. Classification (GTDB taxonomy): domain Bacteria; phylum Bacteroidota; class Bacteroidia; order Bacteroidales; family UBA1556; genus UBA6267. The sequence continues at coordinate 69,527 of DYSI01000002.1, read as the reverse complement.
ATGGAATAATGGAGCGTTGCGCCAATAACCAATCTGATTCCATACACTGGATTTATTGCCCAAGCGGTTGAATTCAATATCATAAATCACGTATCCTCCAATTACCTGATGCAGATCTAAGGTTTTTTTGCGGTTTTCAATGGCTTTGAAAATATAATCGTTGTTAAGTTCGCAAAATTTTGTACTAATCTTATTTTCAATAAATTCTTTAGTGTGGATTAGTTCTAGTAAATAAGGAATGTTATGCTTAATTCCATGAATGATATACTGATTTAAAGCTTGAGCAAGTCGCTCAATGGCTATTTCTCGGCGATCGCCAAAGGCAATTAATTTGCTGATCATCGGATCATAGAAACTATGAATGGTAGTGGGACTATCGATGGCTGAGTCAATTCGGATATGTTGATTAAAAGGTTCTTTGTAGTAAGTAATATCTCCAGGCGCAGGTCTAAAATTATTTTCTGGTTCTTCGGCATAAATCCGTGCCTCAATTGCATGTCCTGATTGTTTGAGTTGCGATTGTTGTAGCCTTAGTGGATTGCCAGCTGCAATTAGAATTTGTTCCATTACCAAATCTACTCCCGTAACCATTTCTGTAACAGGATGTTCAACTTGAATTCTGGTGTTCATCTCCAGAAAATAGAAGTTCAGGTTTTTATCCACTAGAAATTCTAATGTGCCAGCACTATCATAGTCTATGGCTTTTGCAATTTGCACTGCAGCAGCTCCCATCGCATTTCTAACTTCCTGATTTAGCGTAGGAGAAGGGCTTTCTTCGATGATTTTTTGATATCGCCTTTGAATAGAACACTCACGCTCATATAGATGAATTACATGCCCATACTTATCGCCAAGTACTTGAATTTCAATGTGTCGAGGGTCTTCAATAAACTGCTCAATAAAAACTTCACTATCGCCAAAATAGGAGAGAGCCTCTCTACTAGTACTTTCGATAATCTGATCTAAATCATTCAAATCATGTACGATACGCATTCCTTTTCCTCCGCCACCAGCTGCCGCTTTCACCAAAATTGGTAAGGGAATATTGCTAGCTGCTTTCTTCAATTCAGCTAGGCTACCGGTTGCGCCTTTGGTCATTGGTATTCCTAGTTGTGCGACAAAATTTCTGGATTCTACTTTGTTGCCCATCAGTTGAATTGCTCGTGTGTTGGGTCCGATAAAAGTAATTTGATGATTACCACATGCAGCAACTAATTTTGGATTTTCAGACAAAAAGCCGTAGCCCGGATGGATGGCGTCGCTGCCCGATTTTTGGGCTATCTCTATAATCTTATCTACATTGAGATAGGTTTCTGCAATACTTTCACCTTCAAGGTAGTAGCTTTCGTCGGCTAAACGAACATGAAACGCATCTGAATCCGCCTTTGAAAATAATGCTACTGTTTGTATGCCCATCTGTTGCGCTGCCCGTATTATTCGCACAGCAATTTCGCCCCGATTGGCTATTAATATTTTGTTGAATGTTCTCATTGATAGTTGCTTATGTTTTTTTAATCTACCCAATTTGGTTTTCTTTTTTCTAAAAATGCGCTCATCCCTTCTTGACCTTCTTCGGAGGCTCTGATGTCAGCAATCATCTTCGCAGTGTAGGCAATGGCTTGGTCTAGGTCTAGTACATTAGCGATGTCATAAAGCAGGTTTTTGCAATGACTCATTGCTTTTGGACCACTGGTTTTGAGTAGTTTTACTAATTCGTCAACATGGGCTTCCATCACTTCAAAGGCCATGCTCTCATTTACCAAACGGTGACGAGCAGCTTCGGCACCTTTGAAACGTTTACCAGTAAGCATCAGTTCTTTAGACCCATATTCAGATACTCTTTTGGTTACATAAGGGGAAATACAAGCGGGGACAATGCCTATTTTTACTTCACTCAATGAGAAAGTGGTTTCTAGATCAGCAAATGCAAAGTCGCATGCGGCTAAAAGTCCATTGGCACCTCCAATTGCTGCCCCATGTACCATGGCGATAGTAGGTTTTGGACAGGTGTATATTTTATGGAAACAAATGGATAGATTTAAGCTTTCTTTATAGTTTTCTTCGTAGGAGTATTTTGCTACGTTACGCATCCAATTGAGATCAGCACCCGCGCAGAATGACTTTCCTCGTCCGCGCAAAATGATAATACGCACAGATTCCATTTCTCTGATTTCTTCAAAAATGGCAATTAATTCGGCAATCATAACTTCATTAAAAGCATTATGAATTTCGGGGCGATTGAGCCAAATCGTGCCCACTTCGTTATTTATTTCAAATTCAATAGTTGTATATTGATTCATTGTAAAAATTTGTTATTTAGATTATTATGATATTAATTTGTCAGTCTACATTCTGAAGATCCCATATTTAGTTTCTTCATACGGTTTGTTGAGTGAAATGGCAATGCCCATGGCTATAACCTTTCGGGTATCCACAGGGTCAATAATACCATCGTCCCACAGACGGCTAGTGCTGTAATATGCTGAACCTTCATGGTTATATTTTTGAAGGATGTTTTCGCGTAGTTTTTCAATTTCCTCCATTTGCATGGATTTGCCTTCAGCTGCTAATTGATCTTGCTTAACTTGAATTAGAACGCCAGCAGCTTGCTCACCACCCATAACCGAAATTTTAGCATTGGGCCACATAAACAAAAAACGTGGATCATAAGCTCTACCAGCCATTGCGTAATTACCTGCTCCAAATGAACCTCCAAAAACAACGGTAAATTTAGGTACATTCACATTGGCAACGGCGTGTACAAATTTGGCTCCATCTCGGGCAATCCCATTTCGCTCATATTCCTTGCCGACAATGAACCCTGTGATGTTTTGTAAGAATAATAGGGGAATATTACGCTTGCCACACAGTTCAACAAAATGAGCTCCTTTTAAGGCTGTTTCAGAAAAAAGAACTCCATTATTGGCAATTATTCCGATAGGATAACCCATTATGTTGGCAAAACCGGTCACAATGGTTGGAGCATAGCGTGCTTTAAATTCATGAAATCTACTGCCATCCACGATGCGAGCAATAATTTCGCGAGCATCAACAGGTTTTTTTAAATCAATGGGTGCTATGCCATATAATTCATTTGGATCGTAAAAGGGTTCTTCTATTGGACTGGTTTCGAGTTGTTGCTTTTTTCGTAATTCTAGATTTTCAAAAATATTTCTACAAATTTGTAAGGCATGGCGGTCGTCGATGGCATAATGGTCAGCAACCCCTGAGATACTGGTATGAACATCAGCTCCGCCCAACTCTTCAGCAGTAACTTCCTCACCAGTAGCTGCTTTTACCAATGGTGGACCGCCAATAAAAATGGTTCCTTGATCTTTTACAATGATGGTTTCGTCGCTCATGGCAGGCACATAAGCGCCGCCCGCCGTACAACTTCCCATCACAATGGCTATTTGTGGAATCCCTAAACTCGACATCCGCGCTTGATTGTAGAAGAATCTTCCAAAATCAAAACGGTCAGGAAAAACATTGGCTTGCTCGGGTAAAAACACTCCGCCCGAATCGACCATATACACACACGGTAGGTGGTTTTCGATGGCAATTTCTTGCGCCCTAACATGCTTTTTGATGGTTTCTTTAATATAGGTGCCTCCTTTAACCGTTGCATCATTGGCTATTACAAGTGTTTCACGGCTGTGAATGATTCCAATCCCCGTGATGATTCCTGCAGCAGGAAATTGGTTTTCGTAGCTTCCGTTGGCGGCTAAGGTCGATAATTCAAGAAAAGGGGTATTTGGATCAATTAATAAGTTAATTCGTTCGCGAGCTAATAGCTTGCCGCGTTTCTTATGTTTTTCGATTGAGGAAGGGGAGGATCCATGGATTGTTGAAGCCATTTTTTGCCTAAATTCTTCCATTATTTTCTGAAACTCAAGTTTTTGACTCTTGAATGATTCGGATTGTGTATTGATTTTCGATTCTATTCGGTACAAAATAATCGGTTTTATGTGGTTTAAAAATAGGTAATGTGTTTGCCTTTTTGAAAGCTGTCGGGCTCAAAGATATATAAATATTCAGCTTTATAGACATGATATAAGTGTGTTTCTAGCTTGTAATTTGTTTTTTTTGAAATTGGTCTTACTATATTGTATTTCAATACTTAATCTGTTCAAAAGGACGCCTTCATACTTATTTTAATATCGTTTTTCAGCAGGTAATTCGTTTATGTTCATCGCTTAGTTTCGTGGTTAGGGTTTTATTTATTTAATTTGCACCCTCATTTTTATAGCAAAACGTATCATGATTACTTCTTCAAAACTTCAATCAATTAACACTCCCGATTGGGATACAGCTAAGACTTTAGCCTGGGCATTGGTTGATTTTTGGGCGCCATGGTGTGCAGCTTGCAAAGTTCAGGAAAAGGTGATGGAGGAAGTGGCTAACGAATTCGATGAAATTGCTTTTATGACCTTGAACGTGGATGATAATCGTTATCTGTCACAACAGTTAGGTGTTAGAAATATTCCTACAATGGTTTTTTATCAAAATGGGGTAGAGGTGATGCGCTTTGCCGAATTAATTTCTAAAGATCAGTTATTAGTTTCCTTAAAAAGTCGAATAAATAAAAATAGTTAAACCCATTAATATCTTTATATGAGTATGAAAATTAGTATTTTAAGTTATTTAATCGTTCTTAGTTCGGTCTTTTTCTTTTTTTTCAACTTCGGTAATAGTACTTCCACTAATAGCATCTTGGATAAAGAAAGCAAAACCTTAATTCTCGACGATTCTAATTTTGAGCAGCAAATTGCAAAAGGGGTTACCCTTGTCGATTTTTGGGCTCCTTGGTGCGGTCCTTGCCGTACTCAGGGACCAATTGTGGATCAGATTGCTAACGAAATAGGGGATAAGGCTAAAATTGCTAAACTAGACGTTGATAAAGCTCGCTCCACTTCTTCCAAATATTTTATTCGTTCAATTCCCACCATTATTATTTTTAAGGATGGTGTTGTCAAAGAAAGATTGGTTGGACTCCGTTCAAAAGAGGAAATCGTTAGTCTTCTAAATAAACATATACAATGAAAATAGAAACCAAAGAAACAAATATTTGGAAGCGTAAGTATCTAAAAATATTCACTTTAGCTTCTATAATTGGCACTGTCATTGGTGCTGCAGGTGGATATCTTTACTATGTTAAAATCGGCTGCCAAAGCGGTAGCTGCCCAATCACTTCTAATCCTTATATCAGTATTATTTGGGGTGCAGTCATGGGCTATTTATTAGGAGATATGTTCAATCCAAAACCAAAAGTGGAAGTGAAAGAGTAATTTTGTCATGGGCTAGCCAACTTGCAATGCTAATTGCTATCCTTATTTATTAATTTAAATTTTACCTGATGTTTGTAACCAATTCAGTAATCACAGGGACAGGAAGTTACATTCCTGAATATGTAAAGAAAAATGAGGATTTTTTTCAGCATGAGTTTTTGAATGAGGATGGCTCTCCAATTCCATACGAAACTACCACTATCATCGAAAAATTTACGGAGATCACTGGCATTGTCGAAAGACGCTATGCCCCAAATAACTTAAACTCCTCTGATTTAGGATATAGAGCGGCGGTTGCAGCTATTAATGATTCCGGAATTGACCCCGAAAAATTAGACTATATTATTGTGGCTCATAATTTTGGCGACGTAAAAAATGCCGCTATTCAAACGGATGTACTCCCAAGTCTTTCTTCAAGAATTAAGCATCGTTTAGGTATTGTAAATCCTAGCTGCGTGGCTTATGATATATTATTTGGCTGCCCCGGCTGGATTGAAGGGGTTATTCAGGCTCATGCTTTTATCAAAGCTGGCATGGCTAAAAGAGTTTTGGTAATTGGGACAGAAACTTTATCCCGTGTGGTAGATGTGCATGATCGCGATTCGATGATTTATGCTGATGGCGCTGGTGCTTGCGTGATTGAAGCAAAAGAGGAAACTAAAAAAAGAGGAATCTTGAGCCATGCTACCCGAACCGATACTATTGATGAAGCTTATTATCTCTTTTTTGGAAATTCATACGATAAAACCGAAAATCCTGATGTGCGCTATATCAAAATGCTCGGCCGCAAAATTTATGAATATGCTATTAGTAAAGTGCCCGCTGCTATGAAAGAGGCTTTGGATACTTCCGCAATTGACATTGTAAATCTGAAAAAAGTTTTTATTCATCAAGCTAATGAAAAGATGGATGAAGCGATCATAAAACGATTCTATAAACTCTATAGTCTGAAATGCCCACAACACATTATGCCAATGAGCATTCAATGGCTTGGAAATAGTTCGGTAGCTACTGTTCCGACCCTTTTTGATTTAGTTCGTAAAGGTAAATTTGCTAATCAATCTATTAAAGAAGATGATGTGGTTTTGTTCTCTTCAGTTGGTTCTGGAATGAACATTAATGCCATAGTTTATAAACTCTAGGTCCTTAATTTCGGGAGTTCCAAAAAAATAACTGGTTGTTGCATTGCATTTGCTGGTTTTTAATGAAAATATTTTTAAGCGAATCGTGTTAATTAATATAAGGCTGATACACTGATATATATATCATTCACCAAAAGACTGTTTTTGGATTATCTTTGTGAATGTAATAATGTTTTTCATTTTTTGTCTTTTAGAGCGCTCCATCTCCCTGATTGGTAGCGCTCTTTTTATTTGTTCTAATAAAAAAAGCTGCTCATAAAAGCAGCTTTTTTGTTCTGGCGATAAAATGATTACCAAATTTTGGCTCTCTGTTCAGGTGCGACATAGTTTTTATCACCTTCCGACACTTTGAAAGCAGTGTACCACCAAGGTAAATTTGCGACTCCTGCATTCACGCGAGCTTCGCCAGGGGAATGCACATCTTCTTGAAGTCTACGCATCAATGTTTTTGGTCGTATATGTTGACGCCAGATTTGCGCATAACTAATTAAAAAGCGTTGATCTGCACTCAAACTATCAATTAATGCGGGCTGGCCTTTATCGCCAAATGATTTTTGTAAAGCTGCATACGAAATGAATAAACCACCGTTATCAGCAATGTTTTCGCCTAAAGTTAGTTCGCCATTTACATGCATCGAATCTAAAATAGTATAAGCATTATATTGATTAATAAGTATTTGTGTTTTGTTTTTGAAATTTTTAGCATCATACTCTGTCCACCAGTCATTCAAATTTCCATTTTGGTCATACAGTCTTCCTTGATCATCAAATCCATGGGTCATTTCGTGGCCAATAACCACTCCAATCGCACCATAGTTCACAGCGTCATCTGCCTTGGGATCGAAAAATGGAGCTTGTAAAATGGCGGCAGGAAATACAATCTCATTCATGTTTGGATTGTAGTAGGCGTTTACAGTTTGTGGCGACATGCCCCATTCCTCTCGGTCAACAGGTTTTCCTATTTTAGCTAAATTACGCTTGTACTCAAATGCGTGGCAATTCCAAGTGTTTTCTACAAAAGTGTTTGGCATGATTTCAATGCTTGTATAATCAATCCACTGATTTGGATAGCCAATTTTTACAGTGATTGCGGCTAGCTTCTCTTGTGCCCTCATTTTAGTGGAATCGCTCATCCAATCGAGATTAGCAATACTCTCCTTCAATGCTAGGCGTAAATTGTCTACTAGCTTAAGCATTAGTTCTTTAGATGCTGCTGGGAAATATTTCTCAACGTATTTTCTTCCTACTGGATCACTCAAATTATCACTTGTTGAGGACACCATCCGTTTCCAGCGTGGTTTCATTTTGTCAACACCCGACATGACTGTCGCATTGAAGTAGAAATCTTGCTTCTCAAAATCACTACTCAATTTTGATGCATTGGAATTGATGAAATTCCAAATTAGATAGAATTGAATATCTTCAATACTTGTGTTCTTAAATAGTTTAGCCATTGCCATAAAAAAGGCTGGCTGATGAACATTGAGGTGATCGGTATTGGTCAAACCTAATGCATTGAAATAGCTTGCAAAATCATAGCCTTTGCAGTTATTTTGTAGTTTTGCCAAATCGTAAATATTATAATTGGCTATTGGATCTCGTTGCTCAATCATGGTCATGGAAGCTTGGGCTAAGACGGTTTCAATCTTCATAATTTTTGCTGCATTGCTAGTCGCAGTTTTCTCGTCAAATCCAGTAAGAATCAGCATTTTTTGGATATGATTTACATATTCATCTCTGATTTTTGCACTTCGTTTATCGGTATTGGTATAATAATCGCGCTCGGGCAACCCAATTCCGCCTTGATTCAAATTGGCAATCACCTGAGTGCTGTTGCGGTCGTCTTGCGAACTAAAAACCACAAAAAACGGATAGGATCCTAGTATATTGAGTTTGGCTTGTAGGCGAATTAAATCTTGCTTGGTTTTTGAAGATTTTATTTCATCAAGAATTGGTACCAATGGCTTTATGCCTAATTTATCGATTTCAATGGTGTCCATTGCGGCTTGGTAATAGTCTCTAATTTGTTGCTCTGGACTTCCTTTTGCAAGGTCTTTTTTTTCAGCTACTTCCTCAATTAAGTTTTTAATTTCCGCATCTTTTTTGATTTCTAAAATCTCAAAAGCACCGTATCTGCTGTATTCATCAGGCATCGGATTTTGCTTTAACCAACCGCCATTAGCATATTCAAAGAAGTCGTCTCCAGGCTTTACCTCGAGATTTAGATTGCTTATTTCAATTCCCGAAGGTTTTTCCATGGGTTTGACTTTTTCTGTTTTTTGGCCACAACTATTTAAAATTAAAGCAAGATTGGCAATAATAAAATATTTTGTATTTATCATATATTAAGTTATTTATAGATTTTATTTAAATAAAAAATCTAATGATTCTCCGGGGTTTACTTCATAAGGTTCTTGGCCGTATCTAAAAATTCTCATCGGATGTGCACCTACCAATTGCAAATGTTGATCTTGCATGAGGAGCAAACAAGCTTCTCTTAACCCAACAACATATAGGTCTCGATTAACGGCAATAAATTCTTTGATTCGCTGCTGACGTGTTTCGCCTCCGTGCCCTTGTGGATGTGCATCCAAATAGTGCGGGTTGATTTGAAAAGGAACTAATCCAGTACAGTCGAAACTTGCTGGCTCCACAATGGGCATATCATTAGTAGTACGTAGACTTGGGCAAGCAACATTGCTACCTGCGCTCCATCCCATATACGGTATCCCTTTCTCTACTTGAACTTTAATGGCGTTCATCAATCCTAACTGATGCAACTTATAAACTAAATGAAAGGTGTTTCCACCGCCAACAGCAATTGATTCTGCCTCCTTAATGGCTGCAATTGGATCTTCTTGATGATGGATAGAGTATAATTCGTAGCCTAATTTAGCAAATACTTCAGATACCTTGGCTTCGTAGAGATCCCAAGAAGCTTCAAGTCCTTTGTCCGACAGATTTACTCCTGCATAAGGAATAAAAAGTACTCGTTTAACACTGCTTTGCAAAAAGTCTTTAATGTGTTGTTGTGGCCAGCCTAGGTATGATTCACCTGCCATGGTTGAATTGCTGATTAAAAGTAGTTTCATGCGTATGTTTTTAATGCTTGTTTTTGTTTTTGTGTGGCTACAAAACTAAATAAAAAAAACCTTAAGCATCGCTCAAGGTTTTAGGGTTATATTGAGATATATCGCTGATTTTATTCTTTTTTTGCAACTCTCTTTCTAGCAGCTTTTGGTTTTTCTAAAATGGTTTCGTCTGTTTTATTAGCTAGCGATTTTTCAGGCTTGGTTTTAACCTGTCCAGCTGCTTTAGATTCCTCTTTTTTTGTTTTAACTTCTTGATTCACAATTTGTAAAGTGGCTTTCCTTTTTTTGCGTAGTTTTCCGTACGAACGATTGGATATTTTACCTCTTCTTGATTTTATATCGCCTTTTCCCATAATAGTATGTTTAACGGTTAATAATTAGATAAATTGAATGCGTAAAGATAGTTAATTTTTTTCTGGAAATAATATGGATTTGTTAGATTTTTTTCTAAATCCTTCATTTAGGTTCTTGAACCTGATTTGAAAATTCGGCTAAGAATTTCGCTTAAGGGTTTTAATTGAACATGGAAAATCGCCTCAGCAGGACTAATTTGCTGTTCGTGCATTTGTTTTAACCCCATAAAATTTTCTTTATCGAATCCAAGTCCGAGCTTTAACCATTGGATGAGATTAAACATCATTTCACTAAAGAAATAATTGATTGGAATGAAAACAGGCTTTCTGTGAAGGCTTTTGGCAATTTCATGGTAGAAATCTCTCATTTCAATTGTGCTAGGGTGGGCTAGCAGATAATTTCCCCTAATCTGATGGTCAATGGCATTGGAAATAATCCTTGCTAAATCCTGAATATCAATATATTGTAATGGTTGCCGACCTCCTCCTATGAGTGGAATCAATTTGCTTTGTTCAATTATGGCACTTATCCTCGAAAAAAGACCTCCATTTCCAATTACAAGGCCTGGCGCAATAACTAAGTCTTTTTCCAAATCAAAGAGATTGGAGGTTTGGTATTTACTCTGTCCATAGGCGGAAATGGATTCGGAAGTAGCAGCAAAGCTAGAAAAGTAAATAAAAAGCTTCACTTTCTTTTGCTGGCTGAAATCATAAAGTCTTTTGGTGGCTTTATAGTTTAAGTCGATACCTTCTCTTAAATTGTTTTTGAATTGATAGGCTGTATGTATAACTATATCAGTATTTTCTGGAATTACATCGCTGGCAAAATTGGCTAAATCAAAGGCCCTGTATTGTATTTTATGCTGATGTGTAGTGGGTAAATGATGGGCTAATCCTATGATTGTGTGGTTTTTTTCAGATAAATAATGGCACAGATAATGGCCGATAAATCCGTTAGCACCTGTTATTACAATTTGTTGACTCATCTTTTCAGTAGTTGTGAAGTTACTCGATGGGCATTTGCCATAATACTTAGTGTTACGCCTTTAGCAGGTAGAAAATTAAAGCCCGCACTATCAGCAATATACACATTGCGGGTATTGTATAGTCTTCCTGAATGCGCTTGTTTGCCTAATTCATCTTTATCCGAAAAGGGTATGGTTCCGCCGTAATGAATACTGCTGCCGGCGCCTGGATCAATTCGCTTAATTGGCAAAATACCTAATTTATAAATAGCTTTTCTGATAGTTTTTTCGCGCTGATGTATGCGGGCTTTTTCATCGTCAGTTAACTGATAATGCACAAATAAATGATCTCCTGTTTTGCTAGTCCTATCTGATTCAAGTCTAAGCCATTTTTGAGGACTCATGCTGTCGGGATGATGAATTCCTGCAATGATAAATGCACTTTGTAAATACTGAAAAATAAGTCGATTATCGGCAATATTTAGTGGTGATTCTTTGATTAAGCGAAACAACATTAGTGATTGATAGGTGTAGAATGCCAAACTAACGAAATTGTCCTTTTTTCCATCAGGATCGTAAATCATCATCGCTTGTGCCATACTGCTTTTTTGAGGATCCAGTTTTTTACCCAACATCGAAAACTGAATACCCGGCAAGTAAGCGTACGGATTACTCAATACTGGCAATTGATTCAATTGTGGAAATGATCTTAAAACTAAACGGGCAGTGCCTAAAGCTCCCGCAGCAAGGATTAACTTTTTCGCCTTAAAACTTGCGGATTTATCTGTCTCTATTTGAAGGGTATTGACAATTGTATATTCATGATTATCAATAAAATAGATCGCTAAATGTTTTCCTAAATAGTCGAAATTAGATTCTTTACGTAATTCATCAAGCGTAAATTGTGGACGATAGGCCGATTGGTTTAAATCAGCATAGAAATCTGTATCATAATAGGCGGTAGCTTTACGCTTTTCTTTGTCCTCTGTTAAAAGTGCCATGCTTGCCGTTCCGAAAAACATATTATTAGCGGTAAAAAAAGCTGCATCCTTTTCTGATCTTTTCAAGAGTTTTTGAGCAGCATTGTCCATCTTTAAGGCTGGCTGAAGTCGCTCCAGTGAACCACTAAGATAGGGCTGAAGAGCGTCTTTTCCGACCGAAATACCAATATGATCGGCGGTAAATTGATAAGATTGCATAAGCTCATCGAAAGGTAATCCAACCCTTTGGCATTCGGCTTCAGAATAAACATAGGCTCCTAATCCCCAACCTGCCCCTAAACCTCCATAACCTAAACTTTCCATTGGATTAAAAGTGTTGGAGTGTAGCGGTATCCATTTTTCCACCTCTTTTATCATGGCTTTGCGCGAAGGGCTTAATTGAGCACCTACTTTAACCCCTTGATTTGGAATAGCCTCCATCTCGTCACCTAAAAAAAATCGACTTTGATTTTGAATTGTTCTTCTGATTTCATCATAGTTAATCGCGGGTACAAGCTGCTGATATTTCTCGTCCTTATGCCCAACATCCAGCATCAAAACTTTTGCCTTGGCTTGAACCAAAGTCAAAGCTGCAATGGTGCCTGCCGGTCCTGACCCAATAATTATATAATCATATATTAAATCTTCTTGCATGCCACAAAGATACTGTTTTGCTGTATTGCTGACTTTCCAAATTGCAATTATTCTCTTTTTATGAAGTCTTGCCCTAATCTTTTTCTTTTATTTCTATTCTGGGCGCATAAGGCAATTTTGCGCCTGAACTTCATTTTGTCAATTTGCTTTGATTTCTGAAAAATTTAACTTGACTTTGTCAATGAAAAGCTTTTAATTTGTGATATCATTTTAATACTAAAATAATTATATAAATCTAAATCTTATGGACGGAGAAAAAATTGTAAAACCAATGTCAGGTTATGTAGCCATCTTACTGGCTGTCTTATTTTTAGCAGTAGCACTTTTTGGGTTTATTGCTATTAAAAGTGTTTTTAGTGTATTATTTGCCTTGCTTTTTGTGTTAATGTTGCCAGGATTTTTTATCGTTAATCCAAACGAATCGCTTGTTTTGGTTTTGTTTGGAAATTATACAGGTACGGTCAAAACGAATGGTTTTTATTGGGTAATTCCTTTTTTTGTAAAACGTAATATTTCATTACGCGCTCGTAATCAAGATAGTTCACCTATAAAAGTGAATGATAAATTAGCGAACCCTATTAAAATTGGAGTGGTTCTAGTGTGGCGTGTTAAGGATACTTTTAAAGCGGTTTTTGATGTGGATGATTATGCACACTTTGTAAACATTCAAACCGATGCTGCTATTCGTAAACTCGCAGGAACCTATCCTTATGATAATTTTGATGAGGATGAGGTGGAAATTACGCTCCGTTCTGGCGGGGTTGAAATTGATAATAAGCTAGAACTTGAATTACGCGAAAGGCTTGATATAGCTGGGATTGAAGTGATGGAAGCTCGCATTAATTATTTAGCTTATGCCGAAGAAATTGCTCAAGCAATGTTGAAACGACAGCAGGCAACTGCTATTATTGCTGCTCGTGCTAAAATTGTTGAAGGGGCGGTGAGTATGGTGGAAATGGCTTTGAAAAAACTATCTGATAATAAAATTGTAGAGCTTGATGACGATCGAAAAGCTGCTATGGTTAGCAATTTATTAGTGGTTCTTGTCTCGGATAAAGATACCAGCCCTGTGGTTAATACTGGTTCACTCTACTAAATACTCTTTTATCATGAGTCATTCGCGAAGTTATTTCAAGGAAGTGCAAGAATTTAGGTGGTCATGGGTTTGGCTAGTTATACTTATTGCGCAAGTCTTAACATTCAGCTTGTTTTATTTTATTGCATCCGAGGATACTCTTAAATCAATGGAAATGAGTAGAATAGCTTTAGCAGTTACAGGTATTTTCTTGGCAGTGGTGTTTTTGTTGACTTATTTCCTTTTCCGCAAAATGCGATTAGAAGTCGAAATTAATGATCAGGAGATTAGAATTAAATTTCCACCCTTCAAGAATAAATGCATGCTAATTCATCCGCAAGAAATATTGAGTTTTAAAGTGAGAATTTACAAGCCAATCAAAGAATTTGGTGGTTGGGGCTATCGTCAACAAATCAAAAAGAATGGCGCTATGGCTTTTAATGTTAGCGGCAATAAAGGGTTGGAACTATTTCTAAGTTCAGGCAAAAGTTTGATGATTGGCACACAAAGGATGGATGCTATTGATTTTGCAATGCGTAAACTGATGGAAAACAAGTAAAAGTATGGCTAAGAAAAAAGCATTTGTTTTACGAATTGATTCCGATGTTTTCGACCAAGTTGAAAAATGGGCGTCGGAAGAGTTTAGAAGTACAAACGGGCATTTAGAATACATCATTCATAAAGCGCTCTTTGAGGCTAAACGTTTACCAAATCAGCAAGTTGAAAAACAAAAAAAGGCGGATTGACCGCCTTTTTTTATGCTTATTATTTTTCTAATTGGTTCTTCCTGGATAATCGATTATGGCTTGAGTCAATACATCCATCGATGCATTCAAATCATCAACATTAAGTACATAACTAATACGTACCTCATTCATTCCTAATCCTTTAGTAGCGTAAAATCCTGTTGCAGGAGCCAACATTACTGTTTGATTATTATAATTGTAATCTTCTAAAAGCCATTGGCAAAACCGATCAGCATCGTCAATGGGTAGCTTGGCAACTACATAAAAAGCTCCTTTTGGATTTGGACAAAAAGCACCTTCCATTTGGTTAATTCTACCAACCACTACATCGCGCCTTTTTTTATATTCTACTAGTACTTTCTCAAAATAACTGTTTGGCGTGTCAATTGCAGCTTCTGCGGCAATTTGTCCAAATGTAGGCGGCGAGAGTCTTGCTTGCGCAAATTTCATGGCCGTAGACATCACTTCTTTGTTTTTGCTGATAAGTACTCCAATTCTGAAACCACATGCGCTATAACGCTTACTAACAGAGTCTATTAGAATCACATTTTGGTCGATTCCTTTTAGATTCATTACCGAAAAATGCTGATGATTGTCGTAAGTGAATTCACGATAAACTTCATCTGAAATTAAAAACAAATCGTGCTTAATTACCATGTCTCTAACCACTTCTAATTCTTCTTTGCTATATAAATAGCCAGTTGGATTGTTTGGATTACAGAGTAAAATGGCTTTTGTTTTGGGAGTAATGGCCTTTTCAAACTCTTCCATTGGAGGTAAAGCAAAACCTGTTTCGATACTTGAACTGATAGGAACAACTTTTACACCTGCATTAATGGCAAAACCATTGTAATTGGCATAAAATGGTTCGGGAATAATTATTTCATCTCCTTCGTCGATGCAACTTTGCAGGGCAAATAGAATGGCCTCGGAAGCTCCAGTTCCAACTATCATTTCGTCAGGGGTTACTTCAATGTTTACACTTTTATAGTACTCCACTAAACGTTTTCTATAGGATAAAATGCCAGCTGAATGGCTATAAGCCACTACATCTTCTTTAAAGTTGCGAATGGCATCCAAAGCGATTTTTGGAGTTTCAATATCTGGTTGACCAATATTTAAATGGTGAACTTTTACGCCTCTGGCTTTAGCTTTATCGGCGTAGGGTACTAATTTACGAATGGGTGATTCGGGCATTGCATGACCCTTTTTAGATATTTTTGGCATAAGAATTAGTTTTTTGTAATATGTATTTCAATCAGTTAAATTTCCTAATACTAGGCTTTGAACAAAAAAAATCCCGCCTACAATAGGCGGGACAAAGGTCGTAAAAATCAGTTACCATTATTCAATAACTTCACCTTTTATAGTTAATATAACTGATTCAGTTTGCCCATTAGTAAAAATTGTGAGCTTTTTATTGAATACGCCAACAATATCGGTTGTAGTATAGCCAACTTCCATTTCTGTACTTTGACCAGGCATCAGAGGTTCCTTTGAATACACAGGCTCAGTGCATCCACAGGATTTTACCACTCGAGTTATCAGCAATACATCAGTTCCAACATTGGTGTATTTGAATTTGCATTTTACGTTTTTGGCTCCTTTTTTAATTTTACCAAAATCATGAACAGTCTTGTCAAATTTTATTTCTGCAATGCTATTGTATTTAATAAATGGCTTTGCAATATTAATGTTTGCCAAGAGAAAAATTAGACT
This sequence comes from Draconibacterium orientale, assembly GCA_020718275.1. Lineage (GTDB taxonomy): Bacteria > Bacteroidota > Bacteroidia > Bacteroidales > UBA1556 > UBA6267. The sequence goes on along the minus strand of DYSI01000002.1, from coordinate 53,513 downwards.
CAGTAGAATTGAAATTCGTTTCATATTGCTATAAGATTTTTAAGGGGCTACTGGTGTAAAGCCTTCATTAACGGGTTTTACAGGAACATCTTCCTTGGGTTGTTCAACCACATTGCCTTTTATGTAAAGGACCACGCTGGCATTGTCAGCATTGGATGTTACTGTGATGTTTTTGTGAAAAGATCCTATTCTGCGGGTATCATATTTTACTGAAATCTCTGAAGATTCGCCAGGTAAGATAGGAGCAGTGGGGCGTTTTGCAACCGTACATCCACAGCTAGATTGTACATTTTGAATGATTAATGGCTCTTTTCCGGTGTTTTTAAACTTGAATGAAAAGTTGCCATTGGCATTTTGTTGAATCGTTCCATAATCATGCGAGGTAACTTCAAACTCGATATGAGCTTGACTAACTTGTGCTTGTGGAATTTCCGTGTATATTTTGCCAACCAAAATAAAGGCAAAAATACTTAAGAGGATTGTACTGTACTTTTTCATGATAATTGATTTAAGGTTGTTTTTGAAAGTGATCATTTAATCAAGGATTATACCATTCTATAAAAATTCATCAATTCGTTCTGAAGTGTCTCCCCAAATGGCTTTGTGCTTGTTGGCTATTATGGGTCGGTTCATTAGATTTGGATGTTGGATAAATATTCTAAGCCATTCTGAATCAGTAAATTGCTTATCCTTAAATTCAGTTTTATATAGCTTTTCTTGGGTGCGTATCATACTCGAGACTGGTTTGTTTAATTTTACAAAAAGCTGCTCGATTTCTTCAATGCTTAAGGGATTATTCATATAGTCAATTACCTCAAAATCAACCCCTTTAGATTGTAAATGTGCTAAGCCTGCTCGGCTCTTTTTGCATCTTGTATTGTGGTAAATGTTGTACATTATCTCGTCTTATATAAGGTGCGCAAAGATATAAATTCATTTGATGTCACTCGGAAATTGAATTCTAAATTTGCTAACCTTGAGGTTAAAAAATTATAAAATTATGAAGGATATCATAAGTTTTTATCGAATTATTTTGATATTCACCATAGTTTATAAAAAAACAACTTCATCAATACATTGATGTCCAACTGAATTATTTATTTTTTCTATCAATTTTGACTTGGCATACATCATTTCTTGACGCAAAGCGGCGGAGTCGAAACGTACGAAAATCTTACGATGTTTGATATAGAGGTCTTGGGTGTGACGGGCAATCATTTTACCAACTATTTCTTCCCAATTTTTTACTACTGAGGCTTCATCAAGTTTAGGTTGCAACCCATTGGCTCTAATAAATTGTTGAATTACATCGCCTAAACTTTGGCTATTGATTCGCTTATAACTATGATCTTCGTTCATGCTTTTCTTATATTGCTTGTACTTTACCTTTAATTACCTCAAATATTCTTTTGTCTACTTCGATCTGCGCAAATACATGTTCTATTCGTTCTTGATTGGTATCGCTGATAAATATTTGTCCAAATTCATTCCTACTTACTAATTTCATAAGCTGCTTAACGCGGTGATAATCTAATTTGTCAAAAATATCATCTAGTAATAGCAAGGGTTTGTACTTTTTCATTTTGTAAGTGTACTCAAACTGTGCGATTTTCAAGGCGATCAAAAATGATTTTTGTTGGCCTTGCGAACCGTAACTACGTATAGGAAACCCATTAATTTCAAACTCAATATCATCACGATGAATGCCTACGGTGGTGTATTTCAGTATCAATTCTTTATTGAAATGCTCGACTAATAATTTCGATAGGGGATTGGTGTGTAATTGCGAACGATAACTAACATTGGCAATTTCCTTTTCGTTTGAAATAAATTGATAATAGACTTGAATCAGCGGAATAAAATCTTCCAAAAAAGCCTTTCTTTTCTCAAAAATAATGGTTCCGTATTGATTTAATTTTGAGTTAAGTGCTTCAATAATAGTTTTATCCACTTGTGGTTGATCGTGCAAAGTTTTTAAGAGTGCATTGCGCTGCTGAATTATTTTGTTGTAATGTAGCAGGGTTTGTAAATAGGCCTTGTCGAATTGAGAAATGACACTATCGATATATTTACGCCTTTCTTCGCTGCTTCCATTAATCAAAATTGAATCTGCCGGACTTATTATAACTAGTGGGAATTCTCCAATATGATCAGCAAGCCGCTCGTATTCTTTGTCGTTGCGTTTAAAATGTTTTTTACCGCCATTTTCATAATTTACTAATACTTTTTCTAGGCTGTTTTCAGACGTCAGATATTCGCCTGTGATAGTGAAAAAACTCTTGTCATGTAGGATGTTTTGGCTGTCATTGACTCTAAATGGACTCTTACAGAACGAAAGATAGTAGATTGCATCAAGAATATTGGTTTTTCCGGCTCCATTATCTCCAACGAAAATATTAATCCTATCGCTAAAATTCAATTGGCTTTGTTCGTTGTTTTTATATTGAATTAGCGAAAGGTGCTGAAGTCTCATAGTTGAAAGTTGTTTTTTTATTTATCACTTTTTGATAAATGTTTAATCTCTTTGGGTTAATTCCCCGCAGCTCTGCTGCGTATTATTATTGTTTCAACAATACCTCGACAGCTCTGCTTCGAGGTAGTTTATTCTAGATTAGTTTCAAGCTTGAAACCAGTGCCGTGATAATTGACAATGGCAATCCGCGTTTCGATGGCAATCATTTTTCTAATTTTGCTCAAATACACATCCATGCTCCTTGAGTTTTGATAGTTGTTTTCCCCCCAAATTTCTGTCAGTAAATCATCACGCTTTAATATTTCATTTCTATTTTCGATAAGTTTTTTGATTAGCTGATTTTCTTTTCGGGTTAACGTAAAACTCTCATTTGGCGTTATGAGCATCATCTCTGCTTCTTGGTAGTTAATCGAACCTAGGCTAATATTGATTTTTGCCTTCTCACTTTCTAATTCCTCATAAGGAATTCTATTCATGATGGCTTGGATTCTTAAGCTTAGTTCAATAGTGCTAAATGGTTTGGTGATATAATCATCTGCGCCAATTTCGAGGCCTTGTATTTTGTCTTTGGTTTGATTCTTAGCTGACAGGAATATTATAGGAATTTGCGGATTCTTAGAACGAATAAATTTTGCTAATTCAAAACCATCCATTTGAGGAAGCATAATATCTAATAAGCAGATGTTTGCTTGTATTTGATTCCATTGCTTGACAACCATTTCTGCATTGCTAAAATGCTGAATTTGAAATCCTTGCATCAATAGAAAATCTTCAACTACCATGCTCAAGTTGAGGTCGTCTTCAACGTATAATATCCGGATTTGAGATTTGTCCATTAAGTTTTTTAGGGTTAAATTTAAGATAAAATTAAAGGTGTAAAGGTAAAAAAAAACGGAACGTATTCCGTAGAATTCTTATTTCATATTAAAACTGATCACAAAACGGCTTCCTTCGTTTAATCTGCTCTCCACTCGGATGTGTCCATTGTGGCTCTTAACTACTTGATATACATAAAATAGACCAAGCCCAAATCCTGTTTTTTGATTTTTGTGGTGGCTTTTTGAGCGATAGTATTTTTCGAAAACATGTTTTAGGTCGTCTTCCGAAATTCCAATGCCATTGTCTTCAATTTGAATAATGAGTTTCTCTTGTAAATTAAAAGTACGAATGGAAATGTGGGGTTGCCTTTCATTATATTTAATAGCATTTTCAATCAAATTGGAGATGATGTTGCTGAGATGGTTTTTGTCGAATGGAAAATTATAATTACTAGCTTCTAGTTGGAGATGAATGTCTCCGTTTCTTTTCTGAGTTACCAACTTAAGCGGTTTTACACTATTAGTAATTAACTCATGCAGGTCGCCTATTACCATTTGCATTTGGGTACGTCCACTTTCAAATATGGCTACTTCCATCACTCGGTCTACCAGTCGTTTTAATCGATTATTTTCCTCGTGAATAATGTCGGAATAGCGCTTAACTTTTTCTAAATCAATGCTTATTTTTTCATTTTGAAGTATTTCACTCGCAACCGAAATTGTACTGATGGGGGTTTTTAATTCATGAGTCATATTGCTAATAAATTCATCTTTCATCAGTTGCAATTGCTTGTGATTGTTTAGATTACGAAGATAGATAGTAGTGAAAACTGACAACAGCAATACGAATAAAGCGCTCAATGAAATCCATGAAAAGATTGACTGTGCTAAATAACGACTCTCAGAATTAACTTGTACCAAAAGGCTTCTATACTTTTGATTATCAGCACATCGTAAAGCGTATAAATGAGTATATTTTGTGATAATGTCTCTTTTGTTAACAGAAACACTGAGAAGTTGTGTCTTAAAATCAACAGTTTCACCTAATAATTCTAACTCATATTGAATCAATTTATCTAAATCAGTATTTGAATTAGGATAAAGGTAGATTTTCTTGTCGCAAAAATGCCTTAATGAATGGTTGACCGCAGAATTAAGATGCTTTGAAAATTGTAATTTACGTTCGTTATAAGCATTATTAATCCATATTCCTTGAAGAAAAATAATTCCTAAAAGTAAACTGACGATAATTCCTTTGAGACGTAGAAGTGTTTTCATGCATAGATTTAATGCACAAAGCTAAACAAAAATGAGGTTAAAGCTGAAATTGGATATTATCCTTGAAAATACTCTCTCATCCGATCGAAGAATCCCATGTCTTTAGCGGTTGGTTTCGGCTCAAAATTACTAGCTTTTCTGAGTTTTTCCATAAGGTTAGTCTCTTCATGACTAAGTTGTTGTGGTGTCCAAACATTGATATTGACCATCAAATCGCCAATACCTCTGTGTTCAACACTTGGCAAACCTTTTCCTCTTAAGCGGAATACTTTACCAGCCTGTGTTCCAGCAGGTATTTTTATTTTTGCTTTTCCATCTACGGTAGGTATTTCAATGGTAGTTCCTAAAACAGCATCAGGAAAACTAATGTAATGGTCATAAAGCAGATTGGTGCCATCTCTTTTGAGTTCAGTATCGGCGGTTTCTTCCACAACCACAATAAGGTCTCCGTTGATTCCTCCTCGCGCCGCAGCATTTCCTTTGCCCGAAACCGATAGTTGCATGCCATCTTCAACGCCTGCCGGAATATTGATGGAAATTACTTCTTCGCCATTAACAATCCCATTTCCAAAGCAAATTTTACATTTGTTGGTGATAATTTTGCCTTCACCACCGCATTGAGGACATACACTTTGAGTTTGCATCTGCCCCAAGAATGTTTGCTGCACCCTAGTTACATGTCCAGTTCCATGACAGGTGTTACAACTTGTGTAAGAACTTCCTCCCTCTGCGCCACTGCCATGACAAGCGTTGCAACTAATGTATTTATTAACTTTAATTTTCTTTTCAGCTCCGTGGGCAATTTCTTTCAAGTCTAGTTTTACTCTAACGCGTAAATTGCTGCCTCTATTGACTCGTCGTCCTCTTTGTGAAGATCCACCACCAAATCCAAATCCACCAAAAATATCGCCGAATTGAGAGAATATATCATCCATACTCATCCCGCCACCACTAAAGCCTCCTCCTGAAGAGCTTCCCATGCCAGCATGTCCATATTGGTCGTATCTTGCCTTTTTATTGGCATCACTCAATACTTCGTAAGCTTCTGCGGCTTCTTTAAATTTATCTTCTGCCGTAGCATCGCCAGGATTTTTGTCTGGATGAAATTGAATTGCCTTCTGACGGTAAGCCTTTTTAATTTCATCAGCAGTGGCATTCTTGTTCACGCCAAGTATTTCGTAGTAATCTCTTTTCGACATATTTATTTAATGCTTTAAATTTAAGGTATTAATTAATCACCTACCACTACCTTGGCAAATCGGATTATCTTGTCGTTCATCGTATAACCCTTCTCAATCACATCTATCACTTTCCCCTTCAGTTCTGCACTTGGAGCCGGAATCTTGGTTAAAGCTTCGTGCATATCTGTGTCGAATTCTTTACCGATTGCTTCAATTTCTTTTACGCCTTTTTGATCCAGTATTTTCTTAAACTTGCTATAAATCAGTTCTAAACCTTCGCGATGTGCTTTGTTATCTTCGGATTTACCGGTAATTTTCAATGCTCTTTCAAAATCATCTACTATCGAAATGATGGAGATTATCACATCTTCTCCTGCGGTTTTGAAAAACTCTGTCTTTTCTTTCATCGTTCTCTTGCGAAAATTATCAAATTCAGAATATAGACGTAGATACTTATCATTTAATTCGGCTAATTTCTCTTTTGACTCAATTAGCTCATTCTGTAACTGGTCTTCTTTGGTATTCTTTTTCAATTTGCTTTTCCGTTTAGATTCTTGTTCCACTTTTTCGGTGTTTATGGCTGCCTTTTGTGCGGATTGCGACGCATTTTTGTCAGTCGAGTCTTGCTGGTTTTCTACTGGATTTGTTTTTTCTTCCATCTTATTTTCCTCCTTACTCATTATTTTTGATAGCTATTGATTCTATATAATTGATTAACAATAAATTATTAGATTATTGTTAGCGTATATACCGTAGTTGTATGCTAGCATTTACCAATTTCTCTGCCAGCAAATGCATAAAAGTCATTTTGGCAGCAACCTATCTTGAAAAAATCAATTTAAGATATTAATGTTACTCATTTATTTTAGGGTAATTGGACGACTTAAAATTATTACAAATAGCTATAAGTATTTGTTAAATAGTACTTTAATAAAGTAAGAGCTGATTAACTACATTCTAAAAATTTTCTTGATAATTCTCAAGTGAAGGAAGATATTAATACCCTTGAGGCTTTATTCACAGTTTGTTATGGACTGCTACTTTTGTGCTCATCAATTAACCTTTGAAAAGTTTATTTAAAAACATAAAATTATGAATGTAGAACAAATCATGAACAACTTGGAGAAAAAACATCCAGGTGAAGTGGAATACCTTCAAGCAGTGCGCGAAGTGTTAGAATCAATTGAAGAAATTGTTAACGAAAACCCTCAATTTGAAGCTCATGGTATTATCGATCGTATCGTTGAGCCAGATCGTATTTTAACATTTAAGGTGCCATGGGTAGGTGATAACGGTAAAGTAAATGTGAATTTAGGATATCGTATTCAATTCAATAACGCAATAGGTCCTTACAAAGGTGGATTGCGCTTTCATCCTTCTGTAAACTTGAGTATTTTGAAATTCTTAGGTTTTGAGCAAATTTTCAAAAACAGCTTAACTACTTTGCCTATGGGTGGTGGTAAAGGCGGTTCTGACTTTGATCCAAAAGGAAAATCTGATAATGAAGTGATGCGTTTTTGCCAAAGTTTTATGATGGAACTTCAAGCAATTATTGGCCCTGAAACAGATGTACCTGCTGGTGATATTGGAGTTGGTGGTCGCGAAATTGGTTTCTTGTATGGCATGTACAAAAAACTTCGCAAAGAAAATACTGGTGTTTTAACTGGTAAAGGCTTAAATTGGGGTGGTTCTTTAGTTCGTCCTGAAGCAACTGGTTTTGGTAATGTTTATTTCGCTCAAGAAATGTTGGCTACTAAAGGTCATTCTTTTGCTGGAAAACGTGTTGCTATTTCTGGTTTTGGTAATGTTGCTTGGGGTGCTGCCCTAAAAGTTACCGAATTAGGTGGTAAGGTAGTAACAATTTCTGGTCCTGATGGATACATTTATGATGAAGCAGGTATTGCTGGTGAAAGAATTGATTATATGTTGGAACTTCGTGCTACCAATAATGATATCGTTAAACCTTATGCTGATGAATTCCCTACCGCTAAATTTGTGGCCGGTAAAAGACCTTGGGAAGTTAAAGTTGATGTAGCTCTTCCTTGTGCTACCCAAAACGAATTGAACGAACAAGATGCTAAAACATTGATCGAAAACGGTTGTATTTGTGTTGGTGAAGGTGCCAATATGCCTTGTACTCCTGAAGCTATCGAAGTATTCTTAGATAATAAAATTCTTTACTCTCCAGGTAAAGCTTCTAATGCTGGTGGTGTTGCTACATCAGGCTTGGAAATGAGTCAAAATTCAATGAAATACGCTTGGAGCGAAAAAGAAGTTGATCAAAAACTTCATCAAATCATGAAAGATATTCATACCCAATGTGTGAAATATGGTACTGATAAAGATGGTTTTGTCAACTATATGAAAGGTGCTAATATCGCTGGTTTCCTTAAAGTTGCTAACTCCATGTTAGACCAAGGTATTATCTAACTTTTTTTAATATTTGATTCTTTAGTTAAGGTTGTTCGTCTCGATGAACAACCTTAATTTTTTATCAGTGTTGTCCGATAAAAAAACTACTAAATTGCCGAAATGGACTAAATATAATTTTTAACGGACAATAGTGATTTTTTATCCTTAATTACGATTATGGACTTTGGATTTTAACCTCTCAAGTATTAATGATTTTGCTTGCTAATGTTTTTTTAAATTCCCATTTCATTAAATTTTTTGAACTTCCAAATAATTGAGTTGAAGATGAAATTTTGATAATGCAAAATCTAGATTGCTGTTAGGCTACCCTTTAATTCTATGTTTCAACAGCGTTAAAATAAAAACGGGACTTATCCAATAGGATTTGTCCCGTTTTTTTTTACTTGCTAAATCCAAGCGCTCAAAAAATTTCCAGTGGTAGAATCCGATACCTTCGATTCGTCTTATTGCTATTGTCTAAGAAATTAATCAATTGCTGAAAACTTATTTTCAATTGATTTCAATGACTTAAACAAAGGTAATATTTTGCTTTTTGGTAATTTTTTCGCAATAATGGCATTTGATTTTTAAATCATCTTTATCAACCACACTAAAATGGGTTGTCACTTTCTCATGGTTTGTTATGCATTTAGGATTGAAACATCGAATTATTCCATGTATTTCATCAGGAATTGACACACCGGTTTTGCGGGTTACTTCGTAATTTCTAATTTCAATTAAGGTAGCGGTAGGGGCAACAACTGCTATTTTATTGATTTCGGTATCTTCAAAAAATCGATTACTAACTTTAATTATTCCCTTTTTTCCGTACTTCTTACTTTCTAGATTAGCACCAAAATAAATTTGGTCTTCAAAAATCTCCAGATTTAAAATACGCATTACTTCTAACACATGACCTTGTGGTATATGGTCGATGACAGTCCCATTTTCGAGTGCTGATACCTTCAGTTCGGTTTTATTGATTTCCATTATGATAGTTTTTTATAATTCAACATTTATCTATTATCTCATTCCCAAAATTACAGAAAGCAAGGCTTGACGAACAAATACACCGTTTTGAGCTTGCTGAAAGTAATAGGCTTTAGGATTGCTATCTACATTTTCATCGATCTCATTCACACGTGGAAGTGGATGCAAAACTTTAAGGTTTTTTCTTGAATTTTTCATCATAGAGTTCTCCAGGATATAGAAGTTTTTAACACGCTCATATTCCATCTGATCGGCAAAACGTTCTTTTTGAATTCGAGTCATATACAAGATATCAACTTTATCAATCACTTCATTCATGTCTTCGTATTGCTCGTAGGTGAGCCCCGAGTTGATAATGTATTCTTTGATTGAACGGGGTAATTTCAATTCGGTGGGAGACACAAGATGAAAGCGGGTATTCTTAAATAATGACATGGCGATTACTAATGAATGAACTGTACGCCCGTATTTTAAATCCCCAACAAATGCAATGTCTAGATTATCTAATTTTCCTTGTGTTTTTTGAATGGAATACATATCAAGCAAACATTGAGTGGGATGCTGATTGGCTCCGTCTCCTGCATTGATGATTGGAGTATCATTTAATTCACTCGCAAAACGTGCACTTCCTTCTAGTGGATGTCGCATTACTATTAAATCAGAATAGAGTGAAACCGTTTGAATGGTATCGCGCAATGATTCTCCTTTAATTACACTCGAACTGGCAGCATCTGTAAATCCTATCACTCTACCGCCTAATTGATTAATTGCACTTTCAAAACTCAAACGGGTTCGTGTTGAAGGTTCAAAAAATAGGGTTGCCACTACATGATTGCTCAGAATCTTTTGCCTTGGATTGGCTTCAAACTCTTCAGCAACTTTTAGAATATACAGCATTTCTTCTTTACTGTAATCATTAATTGAAATTAGACTTTTGTTCTTCATTGCGAATAATTAAAAAATTAAACAAAAAAAAAGCTACTGATTCAGTAGCTGGTAACGTATTTTAAAATTCACTAATATGATTGCAGTTTGACTGCAAAACTAGTTTTGATTTTGGACTTCTACTGCAGGAGTTTTGACAATAATCGAAAAGTAGACTTTGAGTTAATGAAAGCTGAAAAACTAGAAACCAAGTCCGAAAAATTAATTGGTGTGTTTCAAAACCTATTTCCTTGCTGATTGTTGTTTTGCTCATTCCCTTAATTTAAACAGCCGCAAAGATATATTCTCAGCTCCTTATGTTTTGTTTTTATTTGAAAATTGTATTAACAAATTGTAAACAATAAAACGAGCTCATTTGTTATAAAATTTCAGTCAACATTTAAAATTATTATTTAATTGTTATTTTTTCTAAAAACTTCCCTAATTTTATCGAATTATAAATTAGTTTTGCACCGCCTTAATTTTAGGTAAAAAGGGTGGTTAAAGCTTTTATAAAATAATAACTAATTTTTAAAAATATATAGCATCTCAACAATGACGTATTTAAATTTTGATAAAACTAAGTTGGTGAACTTATCATTCTCTTTGGATCGCGAATTACTGCGCTCTAATAGAAGAGGAGCATACTCCAGTACTAGTATCATTCGGAGTAATACCAGAAAATATCATGGTTTGTTGGTTACTCCGCAACCTGCAATTGACAATGAATTGCATGTTCTATTATCAACCCTTGATCCTACGATAATTCAACATGATGCTTCCTTCAACTTGGGAATCCACCGTTATCCAGGAGGTATTTATAGCCCAAAGGGACATAAATATGTTAGAGAATTATCAGTTGATCCAATTCCATTTATTATTTTTAGGGTAGGTGGTGTGGTTCTAAAAGTTGAAACACTTTTCTCATCTGATTCAGATCGCATTTTAATGAAGTACACACTTGTTGATTGTCATTCTGAAACCAAACTCCAGCTTCGTCCATACCTAGCTTTCAGATCAAGACATGAGTTAAGTAAAGCGAATGAATTTGCAAATACTAAGTTCGAAAAGGCTGACAACGGAGTTTCATTCAGAATGTATCAAGGCTATACGCCCTTGTTTTTGCAATATAACAAAGAGGGAGAATACATACACTCACCTAATTGGTATTATAATATCGAGTATTTCCAAGAAGAATTAAGAGGCTATGAATTTCAGGAAGACCTTTTAGTTCCTGGTTACTTCGAGTTTGATATGAAGAAGGGAGAAAGTATCATCATCGCCGCTGGAACCGAGGAAGTTGAAACATCAACCCTTGCAAAATCTTTTTCTCAAGAATTAAAAAAACGAATCTCTAGAGATAATTACAAAAACTGCTTGCTTAGTTCTGCCGAACAGTTTTTTGTAAATAGAAATGGAAAAACAGATATTTTAGCTGGTTATCATTGGTTCGGACGCTATGGTCGAGATACCATGATTTCATTACCTGGCTTAACATTAGTTCGAGGTAATGAAAAATTATTTAACAGTGTGCTTGATACCATTTCTGCTGAAATGTCAGGTCCTCTTTTTCCAAATGTCGGATATCGACATAATGCAGCATATAATACAATAGATGCTTCTTTATGGTTTTTTTGGACCTTACAACAATTAATTAAATACTCCTCTACCAATGAGAAAGTGTGGAAAAAATGGGGAGAAAAAATGAAAATGATATTGCGAGGTTACCGAGCTGGTACCCAATACAATATCAAAATGGATGACAACGGATTAGTAAGTGGAGGAGAAAAAGGAGTGGCACTCACTTGGATGGATGCCATCAGTGCTGGTCGTCCAGTAACGCCAAGATCGGGATATCCAGTTGAAGTGAATGCGCTGGCTTACAACGCCATTATGTTCACTCTCGAACTCGCAAAGCAATTTAATGATCATTCTTTCGTCGCTGAATTTCAGCCGATAGCTGACTCTTTTCCTACAGCATTTCTGCAAAAATTCTGGAACGATCAATATCAATATTTAGCTGATTACGTAGAATTTGAATATAGAGATTGGGCAATACGTCCTAATATGCTTTTGGCAGTAAGTTTACCTTATTCTCCAATTGAAAAAAGATATCAAAAAGCTATCTTAGAAATTATTGAAAGAGAATTGCTTACCCCAAGAGGATTAAGATCGCTTTCCCCTAATCATGGCGATTATGTGGGAATTTATCAAGGAAATCAAGCCGAAAGGGATAGAAGTTATCATCAAGGTACTGTATGGCCATGGATGATGGGTCTTTTTGTTGAAGCCTACTTAAAAGTATATGGACTCTCTGGTGTTCGTAAAATGGAGTGGCATCTTGAAAAATTTGAAGAAGTTATGACAGAACAAGGACTCGGAACAATCTCAGAGATTTACGAAGGAGATCCGCCACATCAAGCTGGTGGTGCTATATCTCAAGCCTGGAATGTGGCCGAGATTCTTCGTGCACTCGATGTGCTTGATAAATTCAAAAATCAAGAAAGGAAAGGTGAGAAATGAAAATATTAATGTTCGGGTGGGAATTTCCACCTCATATCACTGGCGGTCTTGGAACAGCTTGTTATGGATTGACTAAAGGCTTAATGGATAATCACCAAGAAGTTGTTTTTGTCGTTCCAAAAGCTTATGGTGATGAATCACAGGATGTTAGAATCGTCAATGCAAGTGATGTTACGCTTGATTTACGCAACAAGGTGTTTTCAGAATATTGGGAAAAGTTAAAGTATATCGAGGTAGATTCGATTCTAGTTCCTTATGCCGATGATGATGAATTTTATAAAATAACTCGTAAATATTTCCATCACAGCCAAGAAAATGAATCCGTTTTTTCTACTAATTATAAATTCTCAGGAAAATACGGTCAGAGTTTGATGGAAGAAGTTCGTCGTTATGCCCTTGTTGCTGCGCAAATTGCCTCGCAAGAATCGCATGACATTATTCATGCTCACGATTGGCTAACTTACGAGGCTGGAATTTCTGCTAAGCAAGTGAGCGGAAAACCACTAGTGGTTCACATGCATGCTACTGAATTTGATCGCTCAGGCGAAAACGTAAATCAGGTAGTTTATGATATCGAAAAGCGTGGAATGGAAATGGCTGATCGCGTTATTACGGTTAGCAATTGGACAAGAAATATAGTTATTAATCGCTATGGAATTGACCCCAATAAAGTCATTACGGTTCATAATGCCGTTGAGCCTGCAAATCAATCTGATTATTGTGGTCTCGAAAAAAATGTAAAAGAAAAAGTTGTTACTTTTTTGGGACGTATCACCTTCCAAAAAGGACCTGACTATTTCGTAGAAGCTGCTGCTAAGGTTTTACAAAAAGATCCTAATGTTCGTTTTGTGATGGCAGGTAGCGGCGATATGCTTAATCGGATGATTAGGCGAGTAGCTGCACTTAAAATTGCGGATAAATTCCATTTTACAGGCTTCTTAAAAGGCTATGAAGTAGATTACATGTTCGCTTTGAGTGATGTTTACGTAATGCCATCCGTTTCCGAACCTTTTGGTATTTCTCCTTTGGAGGCAATGCGTTCTAATGTTCCTGTAATTATTTCCAAACAATCAGGAGTTTCCGAAGTGCTTCATCATGCCCTCAAAGTCGACTTTTGGGATATAGACGCCTTGGCTGATTCTATTTGGGGTTTGACTCATTATGATGGACTCTCCAAAATGTTTATCTCAATGGGAAAAGCAGAAGTCGATAAAATGAAGTGGGATAATGCCGCTCGAAAAGTTATTCAAGTTTATCAATCATTATTGTAAGATATTTATTAAGACTAAAATATGAAATCAATTTGTTTTTATTTTCAAGTACATCAACCGTATAGGTTAAAAAAATATCGCTTCTTCGATATAGGAAAAGATCATTATTATTATGATGATTATCAAAATGAGTTTATCGCCCGTCGTGTGGCTGATAAGTGTTATTTGCCTATGAATCAGTTGCTTCTTGATAAAATTATTGAGTTTGGAAGTCTATTCAAAGTTAGCTTTTCAATTTCAGGAACTGCACTAGATCAGTTTGAACAATACACTCCTGAGGTAATCGATAGCTTCCGTAGGCTTGCACAAAGTGGGAGTGTAGAGTTTTTGTCTGAAACGTATACTCACTCTCTTTCAGCACTTAAATCTAAAGATGAATTTACTCGTCAAGTGTCAAAACATCGGCAACGTATCCAAGATCTATTTGGCGTTACACCAACTACTTTCAGAAATACGGAGTTGATTTATTCTGATGAAATTGGCGCTATGGTGGCAGATATGGGCTTCAAAACCATGCTTACCGAAGGAGCAAAACATATTTTAGGGTGGAAATCCCCTAACTATCTTTATACTAATGCTATCAATCCTAAATTGAAAATGTTGCTTAAAAACTTTCAATTGAGTGATGATATTGCTTTCCGGTTTTCACAACAAAGTTGGGCATCTTGGCCTCTTACAACCGAAAAGTTTGTCGGCTGGTTAAATCAAATCAATGAAAAAGAGGAAGTTGTAAATCTATTTATGGATTATGAAACTTTTGGTGAACACCAATGGCCTGAAACTGGTATTTTCGAATTTATGAAAGCTTTACCAGAAAAAGTTATGGCTCATACCAATTTTGGTTTCAACACACCATCCGAAGTAAGTAGTCATTTGCAAGCTATTGCCCCAGTTCACGTTCCTTACCCAATCTCTTGGGCTGACGAAGAACGTGATTTAACAGCTTGGCTTGGTAATGAATTGCAAGATGAGGCATTTGACAAGCTATATAAACTTGAACCATTGGTTAAGCAATTATCTGACCCAACGCTAATTAGAGACTGGGAATATTTGCAAACCAGTGACCATTTCTATTATATGTGTACCAAATGGTTCTCTGATGGCGATGTTCATAAATATTTTAATCCCTATGGAACTCCCTACGAAGCTTTTATTAATTATATGAATGTCTTCTCTGATTTCCAAATTCGAGTGCAAGAGGCAGTGGCTAATTTATCGCATGCGAATGAGCCTGTTAAAACGATTGACCCAATAGTCGTCACCAAACCTTCACCTAAAGTTCGTAAGGAGAAAGTGGTTGCTGAATCGGTGGTTGCTGATGCTAAAGCAATAAAATTTAATGATTTAGCAAGTATTCCAAAACAAAAACTGAAGAGTGTATTGGCAAATATGGATGCTGAAACACTTGTAGCTGCTTTTCATAATGCTGAATCTAATCTGAAAGATAAAGTCTTTTCAAATATCTCGATGAAAATATTGGCTGAAATTGAGAAAATCGAAGAAACAGCACAGAAGTTTGGGGATAATCAAATTAAAAATGCCAAGAAAAAAATTTTGACAAAGTTTAAATCTATTCAATAGATAAAAAGCAGACCTAAAAAAAAGAGGCTGATTTAGTAACTAAATCAGCCTCTTTTTGTTTTTAACAAATTAAAGATTTAGGTCAACGATTTTGCTTTTTGAATTTGAATCTTCAGTTTTTCGGTTTTTTCATCATAATCAATTTTGATTGTATCGCCTTCTGAAATCTTCGATTTGATTATTTCTTCGGCAAGCTCATCTTCCACATATTTCTGAATTGCTCTTTTCAAAGGACGCGCTCCAAATTGTTGATCCCAACCTTTTTCTAATAGAAAATCTTTAGCTTTTGTTGATATTTTTAGCTGATAGCCTAGGTTGTTGACCCTTTTATATAAAGCAGTCAATTCGATATCAATTATTTTATGAATGTCTTCTCGTTCAAGATGGTTAAACATGACAACATCATCAATACGATTCAGAAACTCAGGAGCAAATGCCTTTTTAAGAGCACTTTCCACTACTCTTCGAGTATCATCATTTCTACTGGCTTGCTTGGTGCTGGTGCTAAATCCAACGCCAGTTCCAAATTCTTTTAATTGACGCGATCCAATATTAGAGGTCATGATAATGATTGTATTTTTAAAATCAATTTTACGACCATAACTATCGGTTAAAAGTCCATCATCAAGCACTTGCAAAAGCAAATGAAAAACATCAGGATGTGCTTTTTCTATTTCATCGAGCAAAACAATCGAGTAGGGTTTACGTCGTACTTTTTCGCTAAGCTGTCCACCTTCTTCGTATCCAACATAGCCTGGAGGAGCACCCACTAATCGTGAAACGGCAAATTTTTCCATATACTCACTCATATCAATTCTAATAATTGCATCGTCTGAGTCGAATAAATATCTAGAAAGAACCTTGGCTAAATGTGTTTTTCCAACTCCTGTTGGGCCTAAGAAAATGAAAGTGCCAATCGGTTTGTTTGGATCTTTGAGCCCAGCGCGGTTTCTGCGGATAGCCTTAGTTACTTTTTGGATTGCCTCCTCTTGCCCAATTACTGAACCTTGCAAGTCTTTCTCCATATTCACCAGTCTAAAACTTTCGCTTTGGGCAATTCTTTGAACTGGCACTCCCGACATCATAGCAATCACTTCTGCTACGTTTTCATCAGTAACTACTTCGCGATGAATCTTGGCTTCGTCTTCCCATTTAATTTTTTCAAGGTTTAACTCAGTTTGTAAATGAGTTTCTTTATCACGATAGGAAGCAGCTTCTTCATACCGCTGCTGCTTGATGGCTTGAAGTTTCAAATTTCTCGACTCTTCAATTAATTTTTCAACATCGATAATTCGTTGCGGTACATTTAAATGAGTAATGTGTACCCTTGACCCAGCTTCGTCTAGTGCATCAATCGCTTTGTCAGGCAAAAAACGATCGCTAATGTACCTCTGACTTAGCATAACACAAGCTTTTATAGCTTCATCAGTATACTTTACTAAATGATGATCTTCATAACGTTCTTTGATATTATGCAGTATTTCAATGGTTTCTTCAACGGTTGTAGGATCAACCAATACCTTTTGAAATCGGCGCTCAAGCGCACCATCTTTTTCAATATTTTGCCGATATTCATCCAGAGTAGTGGCACCTATACATTGGATTTCACCTCTTGCCAAAGCGGGTTTAAACATATTTGATGCGTCCAAAGAACCGCTAGCTCCACCAGCGCCTACCATGGTATGTATTTCATCGATAAAAATGATGATATTAGGATTTTTTTCTAATTCATTGATTAGAGCCTTCATTCTCTCTTCAAACTGACCACGATATTTAGTGCCAGCAACTAAGGAGGCTACATCCAAAGTGACCACCCGCTTATTGAAAAGAACTCTTGAAACCTTACGATTTACAATTCGCAAGGCCAAGCCCTCGGCAATAGCTGATTTACCAACTCCTGGCTCACCAATTAAAATAGGATTATTCTTTTTTCGTCGAGATAGAATTTGTGAAATACGTTCCAATTCCTTTTCGCGTCCAACCATGGGATCTAATTTGTTTTCTTCGGCAAGCTTTGTTAAGTCTCTTCCAAAATTATCTAAAACTGGCGTCATTGATTTCGTTTCGCCAATTTTTGGCTTTCCCATCGATTGATACATAGACATTTCAGGATCGTCATACGAAGGTCCGTCACTGGGAGTTGCCTCCGATTTTGGTGGTTCTTCTTTTCTGACTTGGGTAGAAATTAATGAGCGGAGCTCGTCAACGGCTAATTGATAATTAAGACCCGATTTTTCGATCACTCTTGTAGCTACATTATCCTCATCTTTCAGAATGGCTAATAGTAAATGCTCAATATTGATTAAATCAGATTTAAAAATTTTCGCTTCTAGATAGGTGCGTTTCAAACACTTTTCAGCTTGCCTGACCAATGGTATTTCTTTATCCTCTTCAATTATTGAATCACTTTGAATCGAACGTTCGATCATCATTCTTAGATTTTTTAAATCAATCGAAAAGCTATTCAAAATTTCAATTGCACGACCTTCGCCATCTCTAATTATACCGAGTAATAAATGCTCTATCCCGATGTACTCGTTTCCTAAACGTATAGCTTCTTCTCTACTATAATTGAGAACATTGCGTACTCTTTGCGAAAACTTAGCTTCCATATTGTTTGTGTTGTTTTAATTAGCAAAATTAGAAACAAATCCTTGTGTATTCCTTGATACATATGTTAATAATTAACAAGATATCTTTCAATAAATTCGCCGAGCTGAGACTGAATAACAAATAAAAACGAATTTTTCTGATTTATAAAGGATTTTTAATGAATATAAATAAAAGAAATAGTCCGTCTTATATCATTTTTCAGAAAAACAGAATCAGTTAAATCATTAAAAATGATTTTAAAATGAAACAAGAAATTACCACTTCAAAGGTAGTTTTTACCAAAGGTTAAGACAAGCAGTCAAATCGCTTTTTTCAACATAAAAATGTTTAAAAGAAAAACATGAATAAAAAATAGCCCAAACAGTTTTTTTGACTAAATTCGTGCCTTAGCATTTAAACTCCCATTTCGGAGTTACTAAATTGTTATTCAGTAATGTACAATTATTAATAAATTCAGAAAGTAAAAGTTATACGATGAGCGAAGAAGGAAAAAATGATGAAATAGAAGATTTAGGTTTTAATCATGGAAATATTATTAAAATTGATATAGAAAATCAAATGAAGGCTGCCTACATTGATTATTCAATGTCGGTAATTGTGAGTCGTGCACTTCCTGATGTACGTGATGGTTTTAAACCAGTGCATCGTCGAGTTTTATACGGAATGCTTGATTTAGGTGTACTTTCCAATAGACCTTATAAAAAATCCGCCAGGATTGTAGGGGAAGTTTTAGGTAAATACCATCCACATGGAGACTCATCAGTTTATGATACTATGGTTCGGATGGCTCAAGATTGGTCATTACGCTATCCACTAGTTGATGGTCAAGGAAACTTCGGTTCTATTGATGGTGATAGTCCTGCTGCAATGCGTTATACCGAAGCTCGTTTGCAAAAAATTGCCGAAGAAATGTTAGCCGATCTTGAAAAAGATACCGTAGATTTTCAACTTAATTTTGATGACTCGCTCGAAGAGCCAACCGTTCTGCCTACTAAAATTCCCAATCTATTAATTAATGGTGCCTCGGGAATAGCAGTTGGTATGGCCACTAACATGGCTCCTCACAATTTAACAGAAAGTATTAACGCTTGCATTGCTTATATCGATAATAACGATATCACTATTCCTCAATTAATGGAATATGTTAAAGCACCTGATTTCCCGACTGGCGGTATTATCTACGGATACGAAGGGGTTAAAGAAGCTTACGAAACTGGAAGGGGAAGAGTGGTAATGCGCGGTGAATCAACCATTGAACCTGGTGAAAATGGCTCGAGAGATAAAATTATTGTTAGCTCGATCCCTTACCAAGTAAATAAGTCGGAAATGATTAAAAAAACAGCCGATTTAGTTAATGATAAGAAAATTGAAGGGATTGCAGATATCCGTGATGAAAGTGATCGAAATGGTATTAGAATCGTATATGAATTGCGTAAAGATGCAGTTACCAATGTAGTGCTGAATAAATTGTATCAATATACTCAACTTCAGTCTGCTTTTAGTATAAATAATATTGCGCTAGTCAAAGGCCGTCCGATGATGCTAAATTTGTACGATATTATTCATCATTTTATCGAGCATCGCCACGAAGTTGTTGTGCGTCGAACTCGTTATGAACTGAAAGAAGCAGAAAAGAAAGCCCATGTTTTAGAAGGTATTATTATTGCCTTAAATCATCTTGACGAAGTAATCGCGCTTATCAGATCATCAAAAACCCCAGAAGAAGCTCGTACAGGTCTAATGGAAACATTTCAATTGTCTGAAATTCAAGCCAGAGCTATTCTCGATATGCGTTTGCAAAGACTTACGGGAATGGAAATCGATAAGGTGAGAAACGAATATGATGAATTGATGAAGCTCATTGAATACCTACGAGAGGTGTTGGCAAGTAAAGACTTGAGAATGAAGATTATTAAAGATGAGCTTCTACTTATCAAAGAAAAATACGGAGATGAACGCTATAGTAAAATTGAATACTCTGCTGAGGATTTTAGAGTAGAAGATACAATCCCTGACGAAGAAGTGGTTATTACAATCTCTCATCTCGGTTATATCAAGAGAACTCCACTTTCAGAATATAGGATTCAAAATCGCGGTGGAAAAGGTTCTCGTGGCTCAAATTCCCGTGACGAAGATTTCATTGAATACATTTTTGTGGCTACAAACCATAATTATATGTTATTCTTCACTGAATTGGGAAAGGTATTTTGGATGCGCGTGTTTGAGATTCCTGAAGGAACTAAAATATCCAAGGGTAGGGCTATTCAAAATATGATTAATATCGATAGGGAGGATAATGTGAAGGCTTTTATTAGTATTAAAGACCTCACTGATAAGGAGTATATCGAGAATAATTTTATTGTGATGACTACCAAAAAGGGAATTATCAAAAAAACAACCTTGGAGGCTTACTCTCGTCCACGCCAAAATGGTATCAATGCCATTACTATCAGAGAAGGTGATGAATTGCTTGAAGCTAAATTGACTAATGGAAATTCGGAATTGATGATTGCCCTTAGATCAGGTCGTGCCATCCGTTTCCCAGAAGAGAAAGTTCGCCCAATGGGAAGAAATGCATCAGGTGTAATCGGTATTTCAATGGAAGATACTGATGAAGTGATTGGAATGATTTGTATTGCCGATCCTGATTCAAACGTTTTGGTTGTTTCAGAAAATGGTTATGGTAAACGATCTTCGATTGAAGACTACCGAGTTACTAACAGAGGTGGTAAAGGAGTTAAAACCATTAATATAACTGAAAAAACTGGCAATTTGATAGCCATTAAGGAAGTTGTAGATGATGATGATTTGATGATAATAAATCGTACTGGAATTGTGATTCGTATCGCAGTAGCTGATTTACGCGTTATGGGAAGAGCAACGCAAGGCGTTCGTTTAATTAAATTACAAGAAGATGATACTATTGCTGCAGTTGCTAAAGTTAGCAGAATGGCTGATAATAATCTTGACGAATCTTCCACAGAATTAAACACTGAAGAGGAAAATATTATTGATGAACAAGAAAGTGATGAATAATTAAAATTTGCCCGCTTTAATTCTTTTGTAATTTTGGCGCGCAATTTGTTTAATTGATTATGGTTTTTAATTTTTTTTTTATGAGAAGAATAATTTTAGTTTTAGTAGCGGCTTTTACAGCCAATTTTTCGATGGCACAGAGTACAGCTGTGGCAAGTGCATATAACTACCTTAAAATGGGGTCGCCAGATTTAGCTAAAGATGAGATAGATAAAGCTATCATCAATGATGCAACTAAAGCTGATGCCAAAACATGGTTTTATAGAGGTAATATCTACCTGCAATTATACACTTTTTCAACCATGACCATTGGAATCGAAGCAGGTATATCTGCTGAGGACGTAGTTAGAAGATTAGGAGAACCTGAAAGTAAACGCAATTTCAAAAAGTTAGAAAATGGTGAACGTTGGTTTTACCCAAATGCACTTGAAATTTATTTAGCAAATGGTATAGTAGATCATTATGAATTTCCAGGCGAACAAAATTATAAAGCCAAAGACGATGGAAAATTGCTTGAAACTGCTTATCAGTGTTACAAAAAAACTATTGAATTGGATCCTAGTTTCATTCGCCCAGAATTAGTTCCACAAAATGCTGAAATCGGATTAGATAGAATCGCAAGATTACTATATAATCAAGGTATAGAAAATTTTCAAGCACAAAAATCTGACGAGGCTCTTGTCTGCTTTGAAAAGGCAAACAGCATCTTCTCCGAGCTTGGAACTTCTGACGACAATTTGATTTTATATACCGGTTTTGCAGCTGAAACAATCAAAGATTCTGTAAAAGCAATTAAATATTATAGCCAATTGGTAGAAAAGAAAAATGACAATCCTAATCTTTATATGAGTTTGGCATATTTGTATATCGGCAAAAAAGATTTTGATAAAGCACTTAATGTAGTTCAAACTGGCAAATCTATTTTACCCGAAAATCAAAACCTATTATTGACTGAAGCTAACATTTATTTGCAAGCAGATAGAGCTAAAGAAGCTGAATCAATCCTAAAGGTAGCTGCCGAACGAGATCCAAATAATGCACAATTGCAATTTGCAATTGGCGCTAACTATGATAAAATGGTGAACGACTCTTCCTTAAATGAAGAAACAAAAATTGCCGCCTTTAATGCTGGCAAACAAGCTTACCTGAAAGCGCTTTCTATTAAGCCCGATTATTTTGATGCAGCTTATAATTTAGGTGCCTTATTGAATAATAAAGCCGCTGCAGCTATTACTGAAGCCAATAATCTCCCTCTTAGTGCTACCGAAAAGTATGATGAGTTGATAAAAATGGCTAATGAATTACTGCTTGAAGCTAAACCTTATCTCCAAAAATGCCATGAACTCCAACCAACCGATCGTAATACTATGATAATGCTCCGTGGAATTTATAGCCAAACCAAAGACACTGAAAACCTTAAATTGATAAATCAAAAGTTAAAATAAAGGAATTAAAGTTTTTACGAATTCGGAGGCAGTCTATTCTTTGACTAGCCTCCGTTTTTGTTTTTTATCCGTAAAAACAATTAATATAAAAAGTCACTGAACTAACTTATTCTATCCAATAATCATTGAACATCTAATTATTTTAAAAATTGAAAGTGATAAATAAAAATCATTGATTATATCAAAACTTCCATTACATATTATTAATTAACATCGACAAATACACTTGCTTTAAATACTTGAAAATTAATAAAGAAGTCTACTTTCTGTAATATTCAATGATGTATCTTTGCACACTTATTTAAAATGAACTTAATGGACATGGCTTATAGAATGCTTGCTAAAACATTTGAAGGACTCGAAGATGTATTGGCTGATGAACTTCAACAATTAGGAGCTTTAAATATTCAAAAACAACGGCGAGCTGTAGCCTTTGAAGGAGATATTAAGCTCATGTATAAAGCAAATTATTGGCTCAGAACAGCAATCAATGTTTTAAAACCAATTGCTAGTTTTCAGGTTGAAAATGAAAAAGAACTTTATGATGGCATTTATGCCATTAAATGGTTTGAATATTTTGATGTTGGTAAAACCTTCTCTGTGGATGTTGTGCTCGTTAACTCCAATATAAATCATTCAAAATACGCTTCTTATAAAGTTAAAGATGCCATTTCAGACCAGTTTCGTTACTATTTTAATCAATATCCCGAAGTTAATCGCCAGCAAGCCGATATTTATATTAACGTCCATATCGCTAACAATCTATGCGAAGTGAGTTTAAATTCCTCTGGTATTTCGCTTTCAGATCGCGCTTATCGTAAACCTGGACAAAAAGCACCAATTAACGAAGTTCTCGCTGCTGGGTTAATTAAACTTAGTGGATGGGATATGAATAGTCATTTCATTGACCCAATGTGTGGTACGGGAACTTTACTCGTGGAAGCTGCCTTAATGGCTTATCGTTTCCCACCAGCTTTTTTGCGTTCCGAATTTAGCTTCATGAAATGGACTAACTACGATCGCCGAATTTGGAGAGAATTATTGGAAGAAAATCAAGATATTCAACACGACTTTGAATTTAAAATAATAGGAAGTGATCTTTCTGCAAAAAATTTAAAATTAGCCGAAGAAATTATTCATCGCATTAAATTTCATAAAGATATAGAGCTAGTAAACCTTGATATTACTGACTTAACTGCACCTGAAGGAGAACTTAAGGGCTGGGTGATTACTAATCCTCCCTATGGTGAACGCATTGAAACAGTTGATTTAATTAAGCTATACAAAAAAATTGGAGATGTCATTAAACAGAATTTTGCTGGGTATAAAGCATGGATAATTAGTTCTGACCTTGAGGCTATTGAATCAATTGAACTTAGTGCATATAGTAATTTGCCAATACTTAATGGTTCACTCGAATGTCGATACATTGGCTATGAAATCCCCAAAGCGGATATAAATAAAATATTAGTAGTAGATTTAAATAATGAAGACCAACTTGAAATGGAAAACGAAGAAAAAGAGAATGATTTTGTAAATGATAGTGAAATAATTCCTGAAGTAATTCACATTGATAATAAGCTATTTTACGACTTATTTATTAGTGAAGGAAATGGTAAGGAAAGGCAGAATGATGAAGATGGTGTTCATTATACCGACCAAGAATCGACCGAAGAGGTCGAAAAGAGGATTAAAGATGCAAAGAGTGAAAAATCTAGTTATGGACGAAAGTCCCGTGATGAAAAGCCTTCTTACAAAAGGGATGGAACATCTTCTGGAGAAAAAACTAGTTATCGCAAATCTGGTGAAACTAGACCTTATTCGAGCGATCGCCCTAGCTATCGTAAATCTAGTGAAGACAAGCCATATTCTTCGGATCGTCCAGCATACAAACGCTCCTCTGACGATAAACCAGCTTCCAGAGAAAGAG
>DYSI01000002.1:17839-28938 GCA_020718275.1 Draconibacterium orientale | reverse complement strand
GATCGTCCAGCATACAAACGCTCCTCTGACGATAAACCAGCTTCCAGAGAAAGAGCGCCTTATCGTAAATCAGGGGAGGGAAAACCTTTCTCTTCTGATCGCCCTAGCTATCGCAAATCGAGTGAAGACAAGCCATATTCTTCGGATCGTCCAGCATACAAACGCTCCTCTGACGATAAACCAGCTTCCAGAGAAAGAGGATCTTACGGCAAATCTAACGACAGTAAACCACACTCTTCGGTTCGTCCTGCACGGAAAGATTTTGGAAAAGACTCAAAACCTTCTAGCAATACAAGAAGTTATGGTAGAAAGAATGATGATACGAAAGGAAAAAGAAACTATAAAAAAAGAGATTAGATTAAGCGTTAATAATTTTTATGAACAGACAAGTTAAAAATTTTAAGAGAATAGGAGTGTTTACTTCCGGTGGAGATGCTCCTGGAATGAATGCTGCAATTCGTGCAGTAGTAAGAACCGCTATTCACTATGGTGCAGAAGCCTACGGCATCATGCGTGGATATGATGGAATGATAAAAGGGGATATAATTCAGTTAACATCTAAAGACGTTAGTGGAATTATTCAAAGAGGAGGTACGATTTTACAATCTGCTCGCAGTGAGGAGTTTAAAACTATCGAAGGAAGACAAAAAGCATATCAAAATTTGCAAAAATTTCAAATTGATTCTTTGATTGCGATTGGAGGCGACGGTACCTTTACAGGTGCTACATTTCTAAATAAAGAATATGGTATTCCAATCATTGGAGTACCTGGTACCATTGACAACGATTTGTTTGGATCTGATACTACTATAGGCTATGATACTTGCATGAACACAGTGGTTGAGGCAGTTGACAAAATTAGAGACACTGCTGGTTCGCACAATCGAATGTTTTTTATTGAGGTTATGGGTCGCGATGCTGGCTTTATTGCTTTGAATACTGGAATTGCTACTGGTGCTGAAAATATCCTTATTCCTGAAACTATCACTGATATCGATGATCTAATAATCTCTTTGAAAGAAAGTAAGAGAATCGGTAAATCTTCAGCCATTATCATTGTCGCCGAAGGTGATGATTTAGGAGGTGCTTATGAAGTTGCTGCAAAGGTGAAAGAACTAGATAGTTCTTATTCAACTCGCGTTTCAGTTTTGGGACATATCCAAAGAGGTGGATCGCCTTCAGTGGCTGATCGTGTGCTGGCGAGCCGTCTTGGTTTTGAAGCAGTTGAAGCCCTCTATTTAGGATATGATAAAGTCATGACAGGAATGATAAATGGTCGTATTACCTACACACCCCTAGAAAAGGCAATTAAACATAATAACGACATTGATAAGGAATTGTTAAGAATGTCAAGAATTCTTTCTACTTAAAGAATTAAATATTTTTTCGTACTAAAGTCAGCCTACATTTATTCTTGTTTGGCTGATTTTTTTGCTTATTTTTGATACATGGAACGCCAAACTTTTTTTGCTGATATTTTACTTCCATTGCCATTGGCTGCAAACTTCACCTATCGAATTCCTAGTAAAATGGTGGATGAAATAGCTATTGGCAAAAGGGTGGTAGTACAGTTTGGCCAGCGTAAAATATATGCTGGTCTGGTAGTTAAAATTCACCAAATTATTCCACAGTTTAATCAAATTAAATACATACTCAATGTCTTAGATGCTGAACCCATCGTAAATAGTAATCAATTCAAATTTTGGGAATGGATTGCACAATACTATCTAAGTTATCAAGGTGAGGTGATGAATGCTGCATTGCCAAGCGCTTTAAAGATGGCTAGTGAAAGTAAAATAGTCCTTCACCCATCTTTTAATTTGGACTATGAGTCGCTCAGTGAAAGAGAATTCTTAGTGGTGCAAGCTCTTGAATTAAATCAAATATTAAGTTTAACTGAAGTTGGTAAAATAGTTGAATTACAAACTATTATGCCATTAATAAAAACAATGATTGAGAAATCAATTATTTTGCCAGAGGAAGAGATTCAGAATAAATTTAAACCTAAAACCGAAGATTATATTCGTTTAACCGAACCCTATTTGCAAGAATTGCAATTGGAATCGCTATCAAAAATGCTTGAGCAACGTGCAAGTAAGCAACTTGAACTCCTATTAGTTTATATTCAGTATTCTAATTATTTCAACAAGGAGCCAATGCCAGTAAGTAAAACACTCCTTCTTAAAAAGAGTGGAGTATCTAACGCTGTGCTCAATGCCATGCTGAATAAAGGTATTTTTGAAGTTTATGAGCAAAATGCTTCACGGCTTATGCACCGTAAATCAACTAAATTAGTGAGTGATTTGGAGCTTTCTGAGAAGCAAAATATTGCTTTCAACGAAATACAAACAATATTCAACTCTAAGGATTATTGCCTGCTACATGGAATTACGGGTAGTGGAAAAACTGAGATCTATATTAAGTTGATTGATCAAGTAATAAAAACTGGTAAACAAGCCCTGCTTCTTGTCCCTGAAATTGCACTAACAGCACAGATTATTAATCGTTTGCAATCATATTTTGGTGATAAACTTGGCTTCTATCATAGCAAATATGGAAGCAACGAAAGAGTAGAAGTATGGCATAAAGTGTTGGATAACAGCAATAATGCTTATCAGGTAATTATTGGTGCTCGTTCTGCCATTTTTCTTCCATTTCGAAATCTAGGACTGATAATTGTAGATGAAGAGCATGATTCTTCCTACAAGCAGTTCGACCCATCTCCTCGATATAGTGCCCGCGATGCTGCCTTATTCCTGACTAAATTGCACGGGGCAAAATGTCTTTTAGGCTCAGCAACTCCATCTATCGAGACTTACTATCAAGCTATTAATGGAAAATATGGTCTGATAAATCTTAATGAACGTTTTTCGAAAGTTGAATTGCCATTAATACATATTGTAGATACAGTGGAAGCGTCAAAACGTAAGCAAATGAAAAGCCATTTTTCGACTCTTTTACTCGAAAAAATGAAAATTGCACTCGACCAAAAAGAACAAATAATTCTTTTTCAAAATAGAAGAGGTTTCAGCCTTCGAATAATTTGTGAAGCTTGTGGCTGGACGCCAAGTTGCAATAATTGCGACGTTAGTTTAACGTTTCATAAAAACCTAGGGAAACTTAAATGTCATTATTGTGGAGCCACTAAAGAAGTTCCTGAACTGTGCCCCGAATGTGGAAGAAAGAAATTGATAATGAAAGGTTTTGGAACAGAAAAGCTGGAAGAGGAGATACCTTTTTTCTTTCCAGAAGCTATCGTTAAACGTATGGATTTGGATACGATGCGATCAAAAAATAGTCATCTGCAATTAATTAATGACTTTGAAGATCGAAAGATTGATATACTTGTTGGTACACAAATGGTTACTAAGGGTTTGGATTTTGATTTTGTAAGTTTGGTAGGGGTCATGAATGCTGATAATTTGTTGTTTTATCCTGATTTTAGGTCTTTTGAAAGAAGTTTTCAACAAATTACACAGGTGAGTGGTCGCTCTGGTCGAAAAAATAAACAAGGGAATGTAATCATACAAACGTCGCAGCCTAATCATGCGGTACTCAGAAATGTATTAGATAATGATTATATCAAAATGTTTGAAAGTCAGATTGAAGAAAGGAAAAATTTCAGATATCCTCCTTTTTATCGCCTCATTCGCATTTCGCTGAAGCATAAGGAAAGCCAATTGTTGAATGAGGGAGCCAATGTTTTTGCTGATTTACTACGCCCTGAACTTGGATCTAGAGTGCTTGGTCCTGAATTTCCGTTAATAGGGCGCATTAAAAATCTTTATATCAAGGACGTTTTAATTAAATTTGAAGTAAAAGCATCCCATCTAGCGGTTAAAAAGATGATCAGAGAAGCTGTAGACCGTTTCTTTAAAATAAAAATCTATAGATCGATTCTTTTTTCATTAGATGTTGACCCTTATTAAATATAAGAGTTGGCATAAATTAAAGTGTATAAAAAGAATTTTTTTTAGTAAATTCGCAATCTTTTTTAGAAAACCTTTGTTAGGTTCACTTTTTTTAGCTATTTTTATTCTCTGAAAAAAAATTCAGAAAATATCGTGTGGGAACTATTGTAAATGATTTTATATTAATACCAAAGATTATATGTATTTTTTTAAATGGTTGTTACTCAAATTGAAGCATTATGACCGTTATTAATAAACAATCTCTTACAGAGATTTTAAAACAGTTTTTTGGTTTTTCCAGCTTTAAAGGCCAACAGGAAGAAATTATCAATAGCCTTATTTCAGGCAACGATACTTTTGTGATTATGCCAACAGGTGGAGGAAAATCTCTTTGCTACCAGCTGCCCGCACTTATTTCAGAAGGTACTGCAATCATTATTTCACCTTTGATTGCGCTCATGAAAAACCAAGTTGATGCTTTACGCAATTTTGGCTCAGTTCAGGGAATTGCTCATGTAATGAACTCTTCCCTCAGCCGTCAGGAAATGGACGATGTGAAATCGGATTTAATGAGCGGTAAAACAAAACTCCTGTATGTGGCTCCCGAAAGTTTAACTAAAGAGGAAAATGTTGAGTTTTTTCAAAAGATTACTATTTCCTTTTTTGCCATCGATGAAGCTCATTGTATATCGGAGTGGGGACACGACTTTCGACCCGAATATCGAAGGTTACGACCTATTATTGAAGTAATTGCGCCGACTGTTCCTATTATCGCACTCACTGCTACTGCAACCCCTAAAGTGCAGAACGATATTCAAAAGAATTTGCGAATGTTAGAAGCCAATATTTATAAATCTTCTTTTAATCGCGCAAATTTATATTATGAGGTTCGTCCAAAAACTAAAAATGTAATAAGGGATCTTATTCGATTTATCAAGGAAAATCATGGAAAATCTGGAATTGTCTATTGTTTGAGCCGTAAAAAAGTAGAAGAAGTTGCTGAGACATTGCAAGTTAATGGTGTTAAAGCTTTACCTTATCATGCTGGCTTAGACACTTTGACTAGAGTTACTAATCAAGATCGTTTCTTGATGGAGGATGTTGATGTAATAGTAGCCACCATAGCCTTTGGGATGGGAATTGACAAACCGGATGTACGATATGTAATCCACCATGATATTCCAAAAAGTTTAGAATCATATTATCAGGAAACTGGCCGAGCTGGTAGAGATGGTGGAGAAGGGAAATGTATAACTTTCTATTCCTATGAGGATATTCAAAAGTTAGAAAAATTTATGAAAGGGAAGCCAGTTGCCGAACAAGAAATTTCTAAACAACTTCTTACCGAGACAGTATCCTACGCTGAATCCTCCATTTGCAGAAGAAAACAAATTCTACACTATTTTGGCGAGGTTTACCCTGCTGAAAGCTGCGAAAATTGTGATAATTGTAATCACCCAAAGGATAAATTTGATGCCACTGAAGATGTCCAATTAGCCTTAATGGCAGTGGAACAGGTTAAAGAGTTATTTAAGGCAAAGCATATGTGTCAAGTGCTCGCGGGTATTGATAATACAGATGTTAGAACTGTTAAACATCACTTACTTCCCATTTTTGGTGAAGGAAAAGATCAAGATGAAAAATACTGGCTAGGAGTTTACAGACAAACTTTAGTACAATTGCTTCTGGATAAAGATATTGAACAATATGGCGTTTTAAAATTGACTCAAAAAGGTAGGGATTTTATTAAACATCCTTACCAGATTATGATTGCCAAGGATCACGACTACGAAGACAGTGATTCTGATGATATTATCATTAATAATGAGTCTACTACTGGACAAGCTGGTGATGAAATGTTGTTTAAAATGCTTAAAGATTTAAGAAAAGATATTTCTAAAAAGGAAAAATTACCTCCCTTTGTAATTTTTCAAGATCCGTCGCTCGAAGATATGTGCATTCAATACCCAATTACTATGGACGAAATGCAACGCATCACCGGAGTGGGAGCAGGTAAAGCCGCAAAATACGGTCAACCTTTTATTGATGTCATTCAAAATTATGTGAAAGAAAACGATATCATTAGACCAAATGATTTGCTCGTAAAAACAGTTCCAAAAAAGTCGATCTCAAAAGTATACATCATTCAAAGCATTGATCGAAAATTATCACTCGACGACGTTGCTAAAGCCAAAGGTCTTAGCTTAACTGAGTTAATTTCAGAAATTGAAAGCATCGTTAATTCGGGTACTAAGCTTGATATTAACTATTATATCAATGAACACGTAGATGATTATCGCATCGAAGAAATAATGGATTATTTTAACGAACAAGCAGAATCAGATTCCGTTGAAGACGCTTTGCGTGATTTAGGTGAAGATGATTATCCTGAAAAAGACATCCGATTAGTTCGTATCAAATACCTGTCGGAGGTGGGTAATTAAGTGAACTAAAGTTCATAAGCCTTCAATTTCAAGACGTAGATTCTAAATCTTATTCAC
Organism: Draconibacterium orientale; assembly: GCA_020718275.1. Taxonomy (GTDB): domain Bacteria; phylum Bacteroidota; class Bacteroidia; order Bacteroidales; family UBA1556; genus UBA6267. The sequence continues at coordinate 22,526 of DYSI01000002.1, read as the reverse complement.
ATTTTTTTGTTGATGTAGCCTTGGAATTTGCCTTTAAAGACTGATTTGTTTTCTTACCTTTGACCGATTTTTCTAATTTTATAAAACAAACTAAAAATGAGCGAAAATAAAGCGTTCCCCATCAACTTAGTATTGAATATTATTCTACTAATCGCTGTTATTGTACTATTCGTACTGTATTTTACTGGCGCTAATCAAAAAAGTTCATCTAATGTATCTCAAACAGGTATTCCTGAACGAGATAGTTCCTTTAAGGCTGTTATGCCAGAAAATTTTTCGGTGGCCTATGTGAATACCGATACTTTGATGGAACACTATGAATTTTACAAAGAAGCTACCAAAAAAATTGAGGTTTATGAAGTGCAATTGAAAAATCAATATGAATCCCGTGCGAAAAAATTACAAGCTGATTATGAGCAATATGTTAGTCAGGGTAAAGCAGGTCTTCTAACACTCAATCAGCAGAAGGAAACAGAAGCCCGTCTTACCTCTCAGCAAGAAGATTTAATGAACTATGAGAAGAGTATTTCGCAAGAGAGTATGATGAAACGCCAAGAAATTAGTGGACAAGTAACGGATACCATTATTAGCTTTTTAAATAGATTACGACTTGAAATGAACTATACGCTGATTTTGCAATACGGTTCAATGAGTGGATTATTATCGGCAAGTCCTGATTTGGATATTACCGACCAAGTAATTGATAGACTTAATGCTAAGTATAATTTTGAAAAAAATCATTAATTATCCTCTGAAGCTTCAAATGAAATATAAAAATAAATTTGTACTAAAAGTAACCAAAGCTTTGCTGTTTTTTATAATTAGTAATGGCTTTTTATTAACTTCATGTGATGTGCAACGGAATTCCGAAAATACCGCTAAAAAAGGGAATAGTTTATCGGATGTGTGGACGGATACGATAATAAAACTTTCGTACGAAGATGGAAAACCGCTCGAAGTATGGGGCTATAAAACAAATAAAGATACTACAGTTCATTACGAATGGAAATTCTATCGTAATGGAAATAAATGGGTTGAGGGTTCTGTTGCTAATAATGTCCGTCATGGACAATGGTTCGCTTACAATGTAGATGGCGTGAAAATCTCAATGGCAATTTATAATATGGGGAAAAGCGAAGGGCTTCGTACCGTATGGCATGATAACGGTCAAAAATATTATGAGGGAGAAATGAAAAATGACGAACGCATTGGTATTTGGAAGTTTTATAATCAATCAGGCAAGCTCGTTAAAGAGATTGATTATACTAAATAATTTAATAAATTATTAAATACAGTATTGATTAATAAGCAAATACATCATATTTAAGTAAGCCGATACTTCAATTGAAAATTAATATACTTTTGTCACCGCTTTTAATAAAAGGCTAAATTATTATTCATATAAACCTATTTTATGACTTACAATTTACTCAAAGGAAAACGAGGAATTATTTTTGGGGCACTGGATCATGATTCAATTGCTTGGAAAGTGGCTGAAAAGGCTCACGAAGAAGGTGCAATTTTCACTTTATCGAATACACCTTTAGCTTTGCGATTTGGTGAAATTAATGAATTGGCAGAAAAAACAGGTGCTCAAATTATTATGGCTGACGCTACTAGTGTGAGCGATTTAGAAAAGGTCATCTCACAATCTATGGAAATTCTTGGAGGTAAGATTGATTTCATTTTGCATTCCATAGGTATGTCGATGAACGTGCGAAAAGGAAAGAAATATGATGAGTTAGATTATGGCTTTTACCATAAAACTTTAGACGTAAGTGCAATTTCATTCCACAAAATGCTACAAGTGGCACGTAAATTAGATGCAATTACAGAATGGGGTTCTGTGGTAGCGTTGTCGTATGTTGCTGCTCAGCGAACCTTATTCCGCTATAATGATATGGCTGATGCGAAAGCAATGCTTGAATCCATAGCTAGAAGTTTTGGCTATATTTATGGACGCGATAAAAAAATTCGCGTAAACACCATTTCGCAATCTCCCACACTAACCACTGCTGGAAAAGGAGTTAAAGGAATTGATTCCTTAATTGACTTTACGGAAAGAATGTCGCCTCTCGGCAATGCAAATGCAGAAGAATGCGCCAACTATTGTGTGGTTATGTTTTCGGACTTAACCAAAAAAGTAACTATGCAAAATCTATATCATGATGGTGGCTTTTCTAGCATGGGTATGAGTCTGAAAGCAATGAAAATGTACAATAAGAGTATTGATCAAGCGATAGAAAATGGTGACTTTGAATTTGATGACTAGTTAAATTCCTTTTCTTCTATTTATGCTTATGTCACGCGCCAACTCTCAAGCAGTAGAGCTGGCGCGTTTTTTGTAACTTAATCTGATATTTTTGGTATAAAATCTTTAAATGGCTAAGTAGGTAAAGTAATTGGCTGTTTTTATTTTAGCTTAAATGGTTTAATCGGATTATTTTTAAAATTATTCAAACACAATTGTTAAAGAGATTTAAACATACGATATTATTGGTTTTTGTTCTATTTGTCGTAGGAGATTTAATAGCTCAATCTTTTAAAAATCCTGAGGAATATGCTAAACAAGCAGATAAGTATTTCGAAAATGGGGATTTTACCACCGCTTATACTTTTTACCAAACATTGAGAAGCAATAATCCAGAGGATCCTACTTATAATTTCCGACTCGGCGTTTGCATGATGTATAGCGAACCTGAGGATAAAACACGCCCAATTTTCTATCTGCAAAAGGCTATTGACTACAAGGTTGAAGATAATCGTGTTTTTTACTTTTTGGGGCGGGCTTTACATAATAATTACCGATTTCTTGAAGCCCAAAATTCCTACAAACGTTATAAAGAAATAGCCAAAGAACGCTCTATTAAGAGTTTTGATATTGACCGACGGATTGCAGAATGTGAAAATGGCATTGCTTTGCTATCACATATTAAATTGCTTTATGTTGTAGATAAACAACTTGTTAAGTCAAATACATTTTATAAAAGCTATAAATTACCTGGCTCAAAAGCAAAAATTGTAGCGGTTCCTGAAATATTTCGCACTAAGCTTGATTTCAAAAAAGGAGCGCCTCCTTTTGGATTGTTTATTCCAAAAACAAGCGTTTTATATTTTGTTAGCTATGGTGCAAAAGGAGAGCAGGAACTCGATATTTTTTCTTCTTTGCAGTCGCCTACCGGAGAATGGGGAGAGGCTATCAATTTAGGTGAGTCTATTAATACTCCTTATGATGACGCCTATCCTTTTGTTACTGATGATGGTACAACTTTTTATTTCAGTTCAAAAGGTCATAATAGTATGGGAGGATATGATATTTTTAAAATTGATAATAATGAAATTACTAATGGCTGGTCTAATTGCGAAAACCTCAACTTTCCAGTCAATACGCCTTTCGATGACATTTTTTTTGTTCCTGATACAGCCGAAACTTTGGCCTATTTTTCATCAGATCGCCAAAGCTTGGAAGGACAAATTTATGTATATCATATTGGCCTAAACAAACAAGAGCAGGAACAGGATTTGGCAAAAGTGTTTAGAGATGGTGGAGATGCAACCGATTTGGTGAAGTTATTAAAGGATATTGCTGAATTAAAAACCAATATTAACGTTGAAGATTATAAAAAGCAGATTCCTAAAACAGAAATACAAACCACGGCTGCTGCTAATATAGATACTACTCAAAAAACTGAATATAAGACATATATAAAAAGAGAAGCCGTTAATAATGAAGCCCTGGATAAAATGGTGGCTGAAAGTTATAATACTTATAAAAAGATTGAATATCAGAAAATTAAATTGCAAAGGCAAAAAGCAGTGGTTAGTAAGATAATCGCTGATAATAATAAACTGTCCACAGAATATAAAATTAGAGGTGATCAACAGTCGATTAATGAAGTGAAAAGTTTGGATAATGCTAACAAAGTTGCTAAGGAAATTTCGGCAGAATTGGAAAAACAAATTGTTATTTTGGAAGAAGCTTCGCAAAAAATACTGATCCAAGCTGGTAATATTCAACGCTTTGCAGGCTTGCAGTACAAAGATTCAGTCACAACCATTTTTAATCGTATTCAAAACATTGAAAAGTCTATCGTAATAGATAATTCCACAATCGAAAAAATAGTTACTCAGCAAGAAGAAGTGGTGCAATCAAAACGAGATTTAGCTTCTAAAAAATATGCTGAAAGTCAAGAAGCTTTGAAAAAGAATAATGCATTAATTGCTGAGATTAATGAATATAAAGCAGAGCTCGCTAATATTCAAGACGAAGAGGAAAAGAAGGAATATACGGATATGATTGCCTTGCTCGAACAGAAGGTTATTAAAAACCAAGCTTTACAAAACAAACTAGATCAAGAGTTTCAAAGATTCTCTCAAGCTGCTGATTCAGCAGTACTTGCCAATTCAGATGTTTCAGAATTACTACAAAAATTTACTGCTACGCAGCATAAGCCTGCTTCTGAGGCGATTGCTAATAATGAAATTGCTGCGATCGACTCAACAATTTCCAATACCCAAAATAATATCCAGTTGTCTATTATTGAAGAACAAGCTGTAATCGCTAAAAATGTTCTTCAAAACAATATTGAGTCTGCAAACAATGCCAAAGCCGAAAATCAATCGAATAATCCAAATCAAGCTAATGGATCGCACAGCAATCAGTCCAATAAAACAAATATTTCTGAAA
>DYSI01000002.1:13542-17739 GCA_020718275.1 Draconibacterium orientale | reverse complement strand
AATCAAGCTAATGGATCGCACAGCAATCAGGCCAATAAAACAAATATTTCTGAAACCCAAAATCAAGCAATACCTGAAAATACGCTGAATCAGAAAAACGAAATTGAGGTTTCAAATCTAGATTCCGCTAGCAATCCAATCAACGAATTAGCAGATAATCAATCGAATAATCCAAATCAATCTAATGGATCGCACAGCAATCAGTCCAATAAAACAAATATTTCTGAAACCCAAAATCAAGCAATACCTGAAAATACGCTGAATCAGAAAAACGAAATTGAGGTTTCAAATCTAGATTCCGCTAGCAATCCAATCAACGAATTAGCAGATAATCAATCGAATAATCCAAATCAAGCTAATGGATCGCACAGCAATCAGGCCAATAAAACAAATATTTCTGAAATCCAAAATCAAGCAATAACTGAAAATACGCTGAATCAGAAAAACGAAATTGAGGTTTCAAATCTAGATTCCGCTGGCAATCCAACCAATGAAGTAGCAGATAATCAATCGAATAATCCAAATCAAGCTAATGGATCGCACAGCAATCAGGCCAATAAAACAAATATTTCTGAAATCCAAAATCAAGCAATAACTGAAAATACGCTGAATCAGAAAAACGAAATTGAGGTTTCAAATCTAGATTCCGCTGGCAATCCAACCAATGAAGTAGCAGATAATCAATCGAATAATCCAAATCAATCTAATGGATCGCACAGTAATCAGGCCAATAAAACAAATATTTCTGAAACCCAAAATCAAGTAATAACTGAAAATGCGCTGAATCAGAAAAACGAAATTGCGGTTTCAAATCTAGATTCTGCTGGCAATCCAAGCAACGAAGTAGCAGATAGTAAATCGGAAGAGGAGCAGTTAAAACAAAAGCTTGAATCAATTGTTGGGAAAATTGGAACTAAAAAAGAAACGATTTTGACAGCGATTCAAGAAAATGAAATGAAGGCTTTAGCTACCAATTATTTTATTCAGAAAGAAACACAAGAGTTTGAAAATAAAGAAAATAAACTTAATCAATTAATTTATAACTTCAACAAATCAGAACAAAAAACTCAGCTTCAGTTAGACGAAATTAGGTTGCTGAAGATGGAGATTTTAAAACATCAATTGGCCGCAGTTGCTGCAAAAGACCTATCAGAACAATTGGCTAAAGAGAATGAAAAATATCAAAGTGGGATTGACAAACTCGCCTCTCTGGAATTCAAGGTTGATAAATTTAGTATGGATTCTCTCATAGATAGTATTTTTACTTTTGAAGCACAATTACCTCAAGTTTTAAATGCTATTCCAATTGGAGCTTCCATTTCAACTTTTGCGAAAAGTGACCAAACAAAAATCAATGAATTGAATGAAATCGAAAAACTTCTGCAAAAGAAAGTTTCTGAAATCCATGAACTTCAAGCAAAGAGTGACAACTTAGCGCTTTCACTAGATTCAAATGCTATTAATGATTTAGATGCGCAAATAATTTTAAAACAAGAGCAAATTCAAATTGTATATGAACAAAAGTCTGCCCTTGAGAGCCAAATACAATCACAAAAAATTAAAGTAGCACTGATTGATAGTCTCGAAAATGTTGAATTGGAGTCGGAAGTTTCTTTATCGCAACTCCCAACACAAACTGAAAACAATCAGCTCAATCAGTGGATTTCTGAATCTGATAATATTCTAAATCAACTAAATACACTTGAAAGAGCCTTGCTTGATAATGAAGAATCTACTTCAATCCAAGGACTTCTGCTTGCAAATAATGGCATTCAGTTACAGCAAATTTCAGAGGATCAACAAGCACGTAATTTATATATCGAAATCGAAGAGCTTCAAGCTTTAGAATTAGATAATATGCTTGCAATGGATTTTGAATCACCCAAAGAAATTAATTTAACAGTCAATACACCAAAAGAAATTAGTATCGAAGAATTGAATAATCCAAATAATTCTGACAATTCAAATCAAATTATTTCCGTAGATCAAATTCCTTTGAGTATGGAAAATGTATTTGATTCGGTAGAATTGGCACAATTTGATACACCTGAAAAAATAGCCCAAGTTGAACAAGAATTATTGCCAGCCGTGAATACTTTAAATCAATTGTCAAACCAGCAAAGCCGTATTCAACTTGATTTGGCGAGGAGTTTGATTATCGAAAAAGACTACCGAAATGCAGCAAGTACACTTGAAAATCAAATTACTGAGTTAAATGAAAAACTCATGAATGCAATTTATGACGAAGATATTGAGTCTATTAAAGCAAGTCTAAACACTAAAAATCAACAATTAATAGCCATAAAACGTAAGGTGGAAATAGCTTCCTTATCGAGTGCGCTAATGTTTGAACATCAACAAAAACTAATCACAAATTTTGAATCATTAAGCCAAGAATATAAGGCCAATAAAGAAAATATCATTGCAAATAATTTTGATCAATTGCGTAATAATGCTTTTTTACTCGCCGATGCTCAACAGCGAATTGACAATCCAACGGATTTATACTTTCAAAATTTATATGCTGAAATGGCGGACGATAGCCTTGAACTTCAAGATATAGTGAATGATGAAAATGAACTGATTGAAGAAAATAATAACTTAATTCAGAAGATGGAATCCCTTGAATTCCAATTGAGCGAAGAGGATAAAGAAGATAAGCAAAATGCTTTGAAATCTCAGATCCAAGTTGCTCAAGAAGACCAAAAGAATATTTTATTGGATTTGAAAATACTATCGAAAGACAAAGCTAAAGTGCTAGGTCAATTAACCGAGTCCAAAAATATTATCGCTGTTTTCGATTCGCATCTTTATAGTATTAATAATAGCACAATCAATGTCGAAAGCCAAAATGCTATGACTGCACAATCGGAAATTCAGCCAATCGCCAGCTTTGATCACAAACTATTTACAGCTGACTTATCTGTTAAAGTTGACGATATTTCGCTCACACAATTAGAGGGAAATCCGAACGCGAAAAACTACTATTATCCTATTAATTCGGTAGATTTAATGTATTATTCTAAAGGTGATGTTGAAAGATTGCAACGAATGCTACTTAAAAAGCAACGAATTTCGGTTGATCGTCAAATTGAAATGTATATGAATACATCTTCTAACACATTCAATGTTAATGAGAAAGTGCTGCTTACCGAAAAAATTAACGAATTAAATCAAGTTAATCTGCATTTGGATTCAAACCTTGCTAAACTTGAATCTTCCATGAAACGCTTAGGGGTAAACTATTCTACCACAGATAATCTGAATGCTGAAATTTTAGTTGAATCATTTCAAAAACAAGCTGATGAATATTTGCAAACTGCCAGTAAATTGCAAGATACCGCTAAATATTTCGACCCTGAACATAAGGCCAAATTGCTTGATTTAGCGCAAAGTCTTGTGGATAAATCAGATACTATTTATTTGGCTCTCCTTGAAATCAAAGTTTTAGCGAGCGCAAATAATTACTATCAACAACAAATAATACTCGCTGATATAGACTTTCAAAGTTTAAACGAAAACCTATCTCAACAATTACAGCAATTAAATAAACAAGCCAGCGAAAAGTTTATATTAGCAGATGAAACACGTGTGACTGCCTTTTCTAACAATACCGTTGCTGAAAAGAAAAAGCTAATTCAAAAAGCAAATAGTTATGAATTAGAGGCGTTAGCGATTCAAGAAAAGGCTATTAATTTATGGCAGATCGAAACTCAACAGACCGTCAACCAAATCAAAAATGCCGACACCAATCAAGCAGAACTAAATGCTAATAAGCAAAATGAGCTGAATAATAATCCTGAGCAAGCCGTCAACCAAATCAAAAATGCCGACACCAATCAAGCAGAACTAAATGCTAATAAGCAAAATGAGCTGAATAATAATCCTGAGCAAGCCGTCAACCAAATCAAAAATGCCGACACCAATCAAGCAGAACTAAATGCTTACAAGCAAAATGAGCTGAATAATAATCCTGAGCAAGCCGTCAACCAAATCAAAAATGCCGACACCAATCAAGCAGAACTAAATGCTTACAAGCAAAATGAGCTGAATAATAATCCTGAGCAAGCCGTCAACCAAATCAAAAATGCCGACACCAATCAAGCAGAACTAAATGCTTACAAGCAAAATGAGCTGAATAATAATCCTGAGCAAGCCGTCAACCAAAACAATAATGCGGTTACTAATCAAGCAGAA
>DYSI01000002.1:0-13442 GCA_020718275.1 Draconibacterium orientale | reverse complement strand
TAATCCTGAGCAAGCCGTCAACCAAAACAATAATGCGGTTACTAATCAAGCAGAATTGAACGCTAACAAGCAAAATGAGCTGAATAATAATCCTAAGCAAGCCGTTAACCAAAACAATAATGCGGTTACTAATCAAGCAGAATTGAACGCTAACAAACCAACAAAATATCAAAACATTAAAACAATACCGCTAGAAGAGTTGTTTTTGGTTGATCCAAATGAATTGAATCCTGACGAGCGTTTTACTTATGAAGTGCGAAAAGCTGAAAGTATCGGAATTTATGTTGGAAATCTAAATCCAAATCCAAATATTACCACCAATAATCTGAATCTTTTCAATAATCCAATCGAAGTGAATGCTGCACTACCACAAGGATTGATTTTCATGGTTCAAATTGCAGCTTTTAAAGCGGTAGTTCCTTCAAATTCATTTGGTGAACTCACCCCAATTACAGCAAGTCGCTTTCCCAATTCTGAGTACATAAGATATTACGCTGGTTTATTCACCAATTTCAAAGATGCAAACCAAGCAAAAAATATAATCAGAACAAAAAACTTTAAGGATGCCTTTGTGGTTGCATTCTTTAATGGTCAACCGATTAGTATTATTCAAGCGCGTGCGATGATTGATGCAGGTACAGCCTATACAGACCAAGGATTAGTAAAAATTGCTACTCAATTAGAAATTGAGCATTATGGCGCAGCGGTTAGTGTGACTCAAAATGCTACTAATGAAATACCTGCGATCAATAGTAAGCAAGGACTTCTCTACACCGTTCGCGTGGGCGTATTTGGCGGTCCACGCACTGCTGAGCGACTAGGAATTCAGGATAATTTATTTTTTGATAGAACTGCCAATGGCAATTATCGGTATTATGTAGGTGTTTATCAGAATGAGGATAATGCTATTGGCGCAAGAAATCAAATTAGAGGAACAACTCCTTACAAAGATGCTTTTGTAGTGGCTTTTTATAATGGAAATACCATCGCCTTAAATGAGGCTCGTAATATGCCGCAAACGCCTAATACTGAAGCGATCAATCAAAATCCGATGCAACAGAATTTGTCCAATCAGCCTCAACCAACAAAACCGATTATCTCATTTAAGGTGCAACTGGGCGCGTACAAAACCGTCAGACAAGGAGCTCAGCTTCAATTACTAGAATCAATAAGCCTCAATGGATTAGATGTTTATACCAATGCAAATGGACTTTTAATTTATTCCACCAAAGCCATTAATTCTTTTGAAGAAGCTATTGTGGTACAAAATAATATTAGAGCCAAGGGAAATACAGATGTATTTGTGGTAGCTTTCGAGAATGAAAAGCGAATTACCATTAATCAGGCAAAAGAGAAATTAAATCAATAATTATTGACCAAACAAGGATTTCTACGCCTCTGAATCTATAAATTCTATTCTAAAATTATCCAACAGGAAGTCATTTCTACCCTCATTCCATAAGTAAATCTTTATAATTTCTTGAGTAGGGGATATTTTTATTTTTTTGTAAGTAGTTTTAAAAGTTTGCCAGCGATTGGTTTCAGGAATTATTTTCTCATTTATTTTCATCGATTGATATAAATAGTTTTCTCCTCCTTCAATTGACAGCACAAGATATAAACGATCATTTAATAATGGCTTTTGAAAAGCCTTAATGTCAAACGAAATTTCAATATCGAAATAAGCTGACCGTTTACATAAATCACTAGCTATGACTAATAAACCAGGCGAATACAGCTGGTTTTTCAAATTGAGGTAACAAATGGAATCTTCCCCTTTGATTATAGATTCGTGCTGAAAATCAAAGGTATACAACTTGTTTTTGGAGGTATCGTTAATACCTTTCTTTTGAAAGAGAAATATTTCATAATCATGATTCCCTAGTACCTTAAAACTAGTATTAGGCTTAAATGATTGAAGAAACTGTAAACCAGGGTCATTCAGTAGATTAGATAAAGGCATCGCACCTTCGTTATTGCCAAAATGAGCTTCCCATACAACAATAGAATGATTGGGAATACTCATCGATGGTTGGCTTCTATTTCCAATCATCCAACTACATTCCTTATTATCATACGGGTCTTTATTGAGTTCAAAAATTGTCCTGAAATCATAAAAAACAGTATGACAAGTATCTAATTGATTATCTTTAAGATATTGGCATGCAACCTTCATTAGTTCACCCTCTTGCGAGTCGTAAAAGTTACCTTTACTTAGTTTATAACTATCGTGTACTGTATATCCTAAAACCATCAACATCACAATCGTAAATATAATTCTGTATCTGTGAAATGTCGCACTGAGCCTTTCAAAACCAATTAAAGCAACCAGCGATGCCAATGGGCTTACGGAAGCTATCACTCTCAATAAGCCTAAACTCCCCCCCATTCCTTTCCACCAAACGTAGCTGTGGGCAGCATAAAAGCTTAAAAAACTACCTAAAATGAGTAGTATGATGTAGGTATTTTGGTTTATGGTCATGATACCATCTTTAAGCCATTTTTTCAGAATGAAATAAACACCTACTAAAAAAAAGAATGTTAGTGTAAATCCTTCGATGTATCTAGTGTATTTAATAAAATGATACCACTCACCACTGCCATAGATACTATTGTTAATAGAGTAAGGATTTTCGTTAATAATCCAATTTAAGCTCTGATGAAATGGCCAGCCTAAAAGGCTTATAGTAATATATCCAATTGATAATAATGGTATTGCCCAGTATTTCTTCTTTATAAAATAAGCTAATGCAAAAATGGGTAAGAGAATAATGCCTTCAGATCGGATAATCGGAATAAAGGAAATTACCACGGCAGACCAATGAAGTTTGTCTTTAAAAAATAGATAAATGGACAAAATCACAAAGGCGCTAAAGGTTGTTTCGGTATAGGCTGAAAAAATTACTAAAAGATAGATTGGTGCAATTAAAACAAATAAATAAGCTAGCAATGCCATTTTAAGTTTTAATTGACGTGCAATTTGATAAGTCATAAATGCGGTAAATAAACCTACAATTAGATTGTAAATTCTGATTCCGTTTAACCCAAATTGCGCAAATGGGGAACTTAATATGGTAAAAACAGGCTTGCTCCAATTATCAAACAACAGATAAGCATATTTCCAACCGTAATGCGCTGCAAAATAATGTGATAAATTATCACCACTGGTATAATTACTACCAGCGAAGAAAATCAAAATAAGACCCAAAAGTAGGAGTAGAGACAATATAATCAGGTTTAAAGTACTTGATTTTAAATAGTTTGAGATATGCTTCATGGCTGAGTCTGCTGAAATAATAGTAAGAATTTTAAGGTATCTTTTACGCTAATAGATTAATAATAATCAAATAAAATATTATATGTGATTTTTGCATTTAATTTATACTTTTGATTTTGTAAAAACCTATAAAAGAAAAAACAATGGTTCCTAAAATTTCAACTTTGAGTGGTTACATCCACGAATATCAAAAGAGTGTTGCTAATCCTACAGGATTTTGGGCAAATATAGCAGATTCCTTCTATTGGCGTAAAAAATGGGATACTATTTTAAAATGGAATTTTAACGATCCAGAAATAGAGTGGTTCAAAGGTGGAAGATTAAATATTACTGAAAATATTTTTGAACGTAATTTATTTCAGCATGGCGAACAAAAAGCTTTAATTTGGGAACCTAATGATCCTTCGGAATCAATAATCGAATTAACTTACGAAGAATTATTCTCCGAAGTGAAAAGCTTTGCCAATGTTCTTCGCAATCACGCAGTTAAGAAAGGGGATAGGGTAGCGATCTATTTGCCTATGGTACCTGAATTGGTAATTGCAATGTTAGCCTGCGCAAGAATCGGAGCCATTCACTCAGTTGTATTTGCTGGCTTTTCTGCCAATGCATTATCCGAACGAATAAACGATGCCCAAGCTAAAATATTAATAACTGCTGATGGTGGATTTCGTGGTAATAAAATTATTAACCTAAAGGAAACTGCTGATGAAGCCTTGTTAAATTCTCCTAGCATTCGTTCCAACATAGTAGTAAAGCGTACCAACCAAAAAATTGAATGGAACACAAAACGAGATTTCTGGTGGCATACCGAAATGGATAAAGTTATGGATGAGGCTTCAGCAGAAATCATGGATGCTGAGGATCCTCTATTTATCTTATATACAAGTGGTTCAACTGGAAAACCTAAAGGAGTTGTTCATTCAACAGCTGGTTACATGGTTTATGCCGCATACACTTTCAAAAATGTTTTCCAATATAGTTCTAACGATATCTATTTTTGCGCAGCAGATATTGGCTGGATTACTGGCCATTCCTACATTGTATATGGACCTTTGCTGGAAGGAGCAACAACGGTTATGTTTGAAGGAATTCCTAATTTTCCAAACCCAAGCCGCTATTGGGATATCATTAATAAACACCAAGTTAATCAATTCTATTCTTCACCAACGGCACTTCGAAGTCTTATCGCAGAGGGTCAACAATGGATTAAAGATGTTAAGATGCCCTCTCTTAGGGTTTTAGGAACTGTTGGTGAACCAATTAACGAAGAAGCTTGGCATTGGTATCATGATCATGTTGGAAAAAACAAATGCCCCATTGTTGATACTTGGTGGCAAACCGAAACAGGTGGTATAATGATTAGTCCCATTGCTGGCGTGATTCCCACTAAACCTGCCTTTGCTTGCCTTCCTTTACCTGGTATTCAACCTGTTATCGTTGATGCAGAAGGTAATAAGCTATGTGGCAATAGTGTAGAAGGTAATCTATGCCTACAGTTTCCATGGCCTGGTATTGCTAGAACTATTTGGAACGATCACCCACGTTACGTTAAGTCTTATTTCTCAAAATATCAGGGCTTGTATTTTACTGGTGATGGCGTTAGACGGGACGAAGATGGCTATTATCGAATACTAGGTCGTATGGATGATGTGATAAATGTAGCCGGCCATCGATTGGGAACCGCTGAAATTGAAAATGCTATTAATGAACATCCTTTGGTTGTTGAATCTGCTGTGGTGGGTTATCCACATGAGATTAAAGGTCAGGGCGTTTTCGCATTTGTGGTTAGTAACGATATCCCAATGAATGCTATCGAAGAACTGAAAAACTCAATCAAAAAAGGAGTTTCCAAAATGATTAGTCCAATTGCTCGCCCAGATTTTATTCTCTTTGTGGATGGATTGCCTAAAACAAGGTCTGGAAAAATTATGCGAAGGATACTGAAAAATATTGTTGAACATAAATCTGATTTTGGAGACATTACCACCCTTACTAATCCTGAAATTGTGGATCATTTATTGCAAATTTATAATTCAATGGAAAAATAATGTTTTATTGTTTTAATATTTTTTAGTATTCTTGTCTGATGATTCTATAACCTTTTAATGTTTATCAACCTATTTAACTCTTATTTAATATGATACACTCATTTAAAACTTTTTTATTACTCTTCTCCCTTCTGTTTAGTGGGATGTTTGCAGCAAATGCTCAACTAAAAATTCTAAGTGGTTTGCAAGGTGGAACTTATGAAGTTCTGGCAAAAGACATCAAAAACGCTTCAACACAAGAAGTTATCGTACTTAATTCAAATGGTAGTGTTGATAATTTTAATCAAATTGTAAATTTGAATAATGAAATGTATGTCACTTTCTTGCAATATGATGTTTTGCTTGCGAATGAACTTCAAAATCCAGATTTGAGAAAAGACTTTCGGGTTCTATTGCATCTTTTCTTGGACGAAGAAATTCATATCATTGCAAAAAAAGGTTCAGGTATAAAAGTGTTGAAAGATTTAAGAGGCAAGAGAGTGGCGGTCGGTACTCGCGACCAAGGAGCCTACGTGACTGCCCATACCATTAAACAGAAAACTCATACTGCTTGGATAGATGTCGAATTAAGCTCCAATGATGCATACCAAGCTTTGTTAGATGGTAAAATTGATGCCTTTTTTTATGTCGGTGGTGCTCCCGTGGCTTCTCTTTTTGAATTAGGAAAAGAAGCACCTATTCAACTTGTGAATTTAAAAAATTCTACCTTAGGCGATATTTATACTGCTAAGACAATTAAAGCTGGTACTTATCCTTGGCTCACCGAAACTATCACCACCTATGCCGTTCCTGCTTTATTGGTTGTAAATATTAAAAACATGGATGCAAAACGTCAATTGCAGTTTAACACTTTACTTACCGACACTGAAAACGGACTAAGGAACTTCCAAAAAACGGGACATCCAAAATGGAAAGATGTTTATACTAAAAATCAAGTGATTGATTGGCCTTATTTTTATCTTAAGCCTATTGTTGAATAAAAAATGGCAAACTTAAAATACTGCTTACCTTTACTTTAATTTATTAATAAGTTATTGAGCATCCATCCAAAAATAAGTATTAACCTACTAAAAGGTAGATTTGAAAATTTGTTTTTCGATGGATGCTTTTTTATTAAATAAAAACGGTTAACTACTGCTTTATTAATGTTGTTGCTGATTATGTGATTTCAATTGCAATGTCAGCTTGTAACCAATTCATTATTTATCAAAGATATTCTATACTTTATCATTCGCTCAATCAGCTCTATAGGTAATGATTTGTCTATGGAAAATTGAACTGACCCTTTGCCATTTTTATAGTCCTTTAGTTCATCTTTAAACTTTTCGATGGTTATAGGATGTGGATATAGTCCAACATGTTTTTTTAAAACCGGCTATCATAATTTGAAAATCTCTTTTACCACCATCCACTAATGCATAGGCTGCAATATTATAATTAATTAATTCAATTGCGGTTGGAACAGTTTTTAAAATGCACTCCCTTAACCTTAGAAGGGCTGCTTTTGTCTTTTCAGGTTATGAGTCGAAATAAGCTTCAGCTGATTCAAATTTTGTGCTGATGGTAACGGGTTTGTTTACGTTCATTTGAAAATGCTTTAAATGTTATATAAAGCAACAAAACCACCCGTAATTGAGTGGTTTTGTTTAATTTAAGTGAACCAGAAGGGATTCGAACCCCTAACCGCTACGGCCGTAACGTAGTGCACTATCCAATTATGCTACTGGTCCTTTTCGCGGCTGCAAAGATAAACTTTTTTTTAAATCGAAGAATACTTTAAAAAATTTTCATTTTTTTCTTTTATTGCCTCCTTGGTGAATTCGTCCAACATCGTTAAAACATAATATATATTACATCTATATAGGTTAAATATTTACGATTTTTGCAGGCAATTTAAATAAGTCAAATTTATCAAATATGGAAAAATGTAAAATGCCAGTGCACGTTAAAATTGGTGCTCAGAGTGAAACCGACACAAGAGTGAAGGTGTCATCTGGACAGTTTAATCTGATTATTGATGAACCAACTCAAATGGGGGGCACCAATCTTGGACCTACTCCAGTTCAAGTGATGCTGATGGCGCTTGCCGGTTGCCTTAGTATTACTGCATTTCAGATTGCTAATGAAATGCAGATTAGAATTAATCAAATTCATATAGATATCGAAGGGAATATTGATGCTTGCGGTTTTTTAGGTTGCTCGAAAGAACAAAGAGCTGGATTCGAGGAAATAAAAGTCAATATTTTGCCAACTTTTATTGAGTCTATTTCTGAGGAATTACGCCAACAATGGCTTGAAGAAACTGAACGTAGATGTCCTGTAAGTGACACTATTAGCTCAAATACAGTAGTTAAACTGCAAATTAAATAATTAAACTATTGACTTTTGGCAAATGCAGATTGCCTCTAAATTTTGATTTTACCCTTTTATTCTCAAGTTGGCTGATATTATTACATCTATTTATGTCCTCAATTAAGCCAAATCTTAACTGTAAACATAGGTTTTTATATCAGTCAACCTTTTACTAAAGTTCAATTACCTTGATCTCGATAGTTTAATTCTTACCTAATTACAAATATTTCTACTTTTTACTTGCATTCATTTTAGACTTTTGTATATTTGGATATCAATATACTTAGATATTTTATTGCAATTTATTCGTTGAAATTCAATTATTTACAGAAAAAGTCAAATAATTATTTTGGACTAATGTTCAAAATATGAATCAAAGAATATTTAGCAAATAAAAGCAAATTGATTTATCGTCGACAAAAGAAAAGGACATATTGATATATATACACATAAACCTTTCACAAATGATGCAGTTAAGAAACAATTTTATGATGGCTCCAGTAAAGCTGGGATATTGTACAACTCAAGGATTTATCAATCAAAAGCATTTAACTTTTTATGAAGAACGGAGTAAACATATTGGGGCAGTAGCCCTTGAACCTTTATATATCGATTCAGGATTGAGAGAAATTCCAAAGCAACTAGGGATTGATCATGATGATAAAATTGTAGGATTGAAGCAAATAACAGATCTAATTCATAATAATGGTGCAAAAGCAATTGCTCATCTCAATCATCCTGGCAGAATGGCTAATCCCATGATACCTAATAATTACTGGTGGTCATCAGTGGATGCTGCATGTCCAAATGGAGGGAAAGTACCGGAAGCAATGAATTTAGAAAAAATGAAATTGGTAAAAAATCTAATGGTTGATGCTTCACTAAGAGCTGAAAAGGCAGGCTTTGACATGATCGAAATTCAATTTGGCCATGGGTACTTATTTGCTCAATTTATATCACCAGCCGTAAATAACCGAACTGATGAATATGGCGGTTCGTTCGATAATCGTATTCGTTTTCCAATGGAAATACTGGAATCCATACAGTTAGTAGTTAATATACCAATTATGATACGCCTTACAGCAGATGAATTTATTCCCAATGGAATCCATATTGATGAGGCAATAATACTATCAAAAATCATTGAGAATAAAGGTATATCAGCACTTCATATCACTGCTGCCTCAGCCTGCGAAACCCCTCCTTGGTTTTTTCAACATATGTTTACTCCCAAATCGAAAACGTGGGAATTAGCCGCAAAAATTCAAGAAAAGGTAAATATCCCTGTGTTCTTCCTAGGTCGAATCAATAAATTGGAAGATATAAAGACTATTCAAAATCAATTTAATGGAAAATATTTTGCCATTGGTCGAGCTATGGTTGCTGATGAAAATTTTATTGGAAAAATACTCGGCACAGTGTCTGGCAACATTCGTCCTTGTTTGGCTTGTTCTGAAGGATGCCTTGGTGGCGTGAAAAGTGGAAATGGACTGGGATGTGTTGTTAATCCTCGATTAAATTCAAATAATATTCAATCCATTGCGACAAGCTCCTTTAAAAAAATTGCGGTTGTAGGTGGAGGATTAGCGGGTATGGAAGCGGCTATTAATCTAAAAGCCAAAGGGTATCGAGTTGATTTATATGAGAAAAGCGAATTAGGAGGACAGTTCAATTTAGCTTCACTGCCTCCTAAAAAAGAAAGCCTAAAGGAATTGGTTGACTTTTATAAAAGTGAAATCAGTTTATATAAAGTTAATGTCCTTTATCAAGAGGCAACATTAAACAAGCTTTTATCGGAAGAATATGATCATATTGTCTTGGCCAGTGGTGCTGTTCCCAAAATCCCTCCAATTAAAGGTCTCAAAAAATATCATTGGACAGCCTTTTTAGATGACAAGTTTACTCCTCACAAACAAAGAATATTGATTATTGGTGGTGGATTAATAGGTTTAGAAATGGCTTCAAAATTAATAGATAATGAAAACTCAATTATCATTGTTGAAATGCTTGATGAAATTGCTAAAGGAATGGAGATGCTTGAGAAAACCTTGACTATTAAGAAATTGCAAGAAAAAAGCGCCGAAATACTTATTCAACACAAAGTAGTGGAAATTGATAACGATAAAGTTAGTATCCTAAACCCAGAACACGAAATAATTGATAGATGGATTGATGAAATAATAGTAGCAATTGGAATGGAATCTTACCTTCCTTTTTCAATTGATGGTCTTCAAAATATTCATATCATCGGCGATGCTTCTATGGTTGGAAAAGCGCAAGAGGCTATTCAGAATGCTTATAATATATCTCAAACAATTTAATCTAATTCTGATTGAATGAATTAAGCTTTACAAAATCTTTCATTTTTTGTCCTTAAAATTTAAGGCAATAGTTTAAATTTGCCGTTCAATCTTTAATCATGATAAAGTGTTTAGCAGCTTTTTACCTCTGGATTCTCTCGTTGCGATATCGGATTCATGTAACCAATGAAAAATTACTTCATGACCAACGGGCTAGCTTATTTTTATCGAATCATCAAGCCGAAATTGATCCGCAGATTTTGATGAGTATTATTCTAAAATATAAATTTACCTCTCCTTTAATAAGTGCCAGTTATTATAATTTGCCAATTGTAAAATGGGTAATGAAAATAATTAATGCAGTAAAAGTAAGTGATTTAGATAATGGAAGTAGAGATTACCAAGTTATGAATTCGATCCATAATGCAACCTTTGAAGCTTTAAATCGTGGAACAAGTATCCTACTATATCCATCTGGGCAATTAGCCAATCAAGCTTATGAAATCATCAAAAACAAACAGTCTGCCTATGTAATTGTTAAGGAATTGGATATAAATACTCCTATTGTTGGGGTTCGCATGCATGGCTTATGGGGAAGTATGTGGTCAAAAGCAAAACATGGAGTTTCACCACCCTTTTTTAAAACGTTTTTTAAGGGATTACTGTATTATCTTTTAAATCTTGTTTTCTTTATCCCCAAAAGAGATGTTTACATAGAATTTATTGACCTAAGTACCCAAATCAGAGCTTGGGCAGCCAATGCAAATCGACATGAGTTTAATTATAAGCTTGAATCTTTTTATAATGAGAAAGGAGAGGATTCGCTAAAAATCGTTCCACATCATTTTCTCCTAAATATTAACAAGAAAGAAAATAAAAATTCTTAATACGCTTTCCTCATTTACTAATGGCTTGTATTGGCTTGTTTTTTATAATTAAAACTTGTTACTTTTGCACCCTCAATTAAGAAAATATGGGAATTACTGAAAAAATAGCGGCTCTTGCGGTAGCTTTTATAGCAGCCACTGGTTATAGTGGTGTCTTTGTGTTAATGGTTTTAGAGAGTATGGTCTTTCCAGTTCCTAGTGAGGCGGTAATGCCTTTCGCAGGATTTCTGATTGTTGATGGCAAAATGACTTGGACAGGCGTAATTATTGCCTCTACATTTGGTAGTATCGTTGGTTCCACAATTTCTTACTACATTGGATATTATGGCGGTAAACCTTTCATCGATAAATTTGGAAAATACTTATTACTCAATAATCATCATTTAGAAATATCTGAACATTTCTTTCAGAAAAGAGGTGAAATCACCATTTTTATTGCGCGATTTGTACCAGTAGTTCGCCACTTAATTTCTATTCCCGCTGGTTTTAGTAAAATGAATCTTTTCAAATTTATTATTTTTACCACTGTTGGAGCGGCTATTTGGAACACTTTCCTAACATGGGTTGGCTTTATCCTGCGCGAAAACTGGGAAGAAGTAATGTCGTATTCTCATACTATTGACCTCGTAATTGTAGCTGTTCTAGGTGTTGGTGGCTTGTACTATTTGATAAAAATAATTCAACATCTTCGCAAATAACTTTCTTAATCTTCCTTCACTTATTTGTATTTTATCAATTTACAGTTGAATATAAAATATTGACCGTAGTTGTTTTTGAATGACAGGCATGGCTCAATTTCATCATTCCTTAGGCTATTCATTATAATACAATTAGTTATTGATATGTATTTATTGCTATATTTGCTTCATACAAGTCTTTTTGTTTATTTACTATAAAACATCTTCAAATGAAAGAGTCATTACTTCAACTGCAAAATTCTCCAGATTATAATGTAATGCCCACCATTGGCAAAAATATCTTAGAGCATTTTATAGCCGTTTTTACCACTCATAAAAAGGAATATTTTGCTTGGGATGATGTTTCTGGAACAAGCACTAGAGCTGATTTTATGCTCAAAACTGCAGTTGTTTCACAATTGTTAAAGGAGAAAACAAAACATCAATACATTGGAATAATGCTACCTGCCTTGCAAACCACCTCTTTGCTCATCATGGCAACATACATGGCTGGCAAGATTCCTGTTATGCTTAATTGGACGGTAGGACATCGTGTGCTAAATCATTGCGTAGAACTTACTGATATAGATTTAATTGTTACTGCTGGAAGTTTTTTTGAAAAAGTAAAAGAACAAATTCCAACAGAAATGTATCCAAAACTTATGTTTATCGAAAAAGAAGTTAAAAACATAAGTACTCCTATGAAACTAAAGGGATTGGCAATGGCTAAATTTCCAAAACTGCTGATCAATACTAATCTTAATGAAGTGGCTGTAATCCTTTTTACCTCTGGTAGTGAAACTCTGCCAAAAGCAGTACAGCTAACCCATGCCAATATCATAAATGACTTGAACGGTGCCCTGCACATAATCGACATACGAGTTCAAAGTATCTTTTTAAGTTTCTTGCCACCATTTCATTCCTTTGGTTTTACTGTACTGTCTATTTTACCGCTAATAACGGGTGTAAAAGTTGCTTATACCCCAAATCCTACTAACCTTGGAGAGGTGGTGGAAGCAATTCGGCACAACAAAGCAAACAATATTATGGCGACGCCAACTTTGCTCAAAATGATTATGGCTAAAGCAAAACCATCTGATTTTAAAACAGTGGAATTGGTAATCAGCGGAGCTGAAAGCCTACATCAAAGTATCAAATCTCAGTTTGAAGAAATGACCCTTGATCATAAATCGATTATCATTGAAGGATATGGTATAACAGAATGCGCTCCAATAGTCTCTCTAAATCCTTTGGATACTCAAAAACTAAATTCTGTAGGAAAAGTAATTAACGGACTGGACTTATATGTAGCCGATATTCAATCATTTGAGCCAAAAGAAGTAGGGCAGGAGGGCATGTTTATGGTTTCTGGTCCTTCGGTATTTTCAGGTTATCTTGACTCAATAATTGATAATCCTTTTCATATTCGCAATCATAAAAAATATTATAAAACCGGCGATCTTGGTTATATCGATAAAGATGGTTTCCTATTCATCACCGGTAGATTGAAACGCTTCGTTAAAATTGGCGGCGAAATGATTAGTCTACCTTTTATCGAAAAAATATTAAATACCGAATTTGGAAAAGAAGGAGAAATAAATCTTGCTGTTGAAGGAACCGACAAAGGATTAGAGCCAAGAGTTGTGCTTTTCTCTACCAATGAAATGGACTTATCAGAGATTAATCGCTGCTTACGAGACAAAGGGGTAGCTCCTATCGCTAAAGTAAGAGAAATTATTCTAATCGATGAGATTCCTATTTTAGGAAGTGGAAAAATTAATTATCGTTTATTGAAAGAAAAACTCGAAAATGAAGATTAAAATCAGAAAAGCTGGGGTTAATTATATCGGAAAGGAGACCCCTTGATAAACAACTGATAACACTAGAATGTTTATGTT